>SKHH01000296.1 GCA_007117055.1 Lishizhenia sp.
AAATCACGCATAAAAGAAGTTACACGCTCAGGAATAGATCCGAAATAATGATCGTCCATTTGTTGTCCTTTTGCTGGAGCATGTCCAAAAAGCACTCTTCCGGTCATCATTAAGTCAGGTCGAGCATTAAATAAAGCCTTGTCTATTAAAAAGTATTCCTGCTCCCAACCTAGGGTAGCGGTTACTTTAGTTACGTTTTTATCAAAGTACTTACAAACATCTACTGCTGCTTTGTCTACTTCATTTAATGCTTTTAGCAAAGGCATCTTATAATCCAATGCCTCTCCTGTATAAGCTATAAAAATTGTAGGAATACAAAGTGTATTAGAAATGATAAATGCAGGAGATGAAGGGTCCCAAGCAGTATATCCTCTTGCTTCAAACGTGTTACGAATTCCACCGTGTGGGAATGAAGACGCATCAGGTTCTTGCTGAACTAACAATTCTCCACTGAATTGCTCGATGGCTCTTCCTGGACCAACAGGTTTGAAAAAAGCATCGTGTTTCTCTGCCGTTGCCCCAGTTAATGGTTGAAACCAGTGTGTATAATGGGTGGCTCCTTTTGTAAGTGCCCAGTCTTTCATTGCTGTAGCTACTTGATCAGCAATTCTTCTGTCGATTCTTGTGCCACTTGCTATCGCTTCTTTTATAGATTTGTACGCTTCATCTGGTAGGTATTCACGCATAACTTCCAAATGAAATACATTGTCTCCAAATAAATCGGAAACGCGAGTAATTTTTTCAACGGGCTGCGGTTTACGGTGCAACACATCTTGATAAGCTTGTTTTCTAATATAAGACATGATAAAATTTTTGTTTGGGGCAAAATTAGGTTATTCTATTCAATGTTTTGACTTAAGAATGAAATTATTTTCAACAACACTATGTTTTTTATAGGGGTGTTTGTGGAAAAAGTTGTGTTTTCCTTAGAAACACCCTATAAATTTATGGGGTGATTGTGTCTAAAAGTAGATTTATTTCTTTTTTTGTGTTAAAAGAGTGTATCGATATACGTAACCTTTCTTGATTCATAGGTACGGTTGGGTGAAAAATGGCTTTTACGCCTATTTTTTCCCGGTGAAGTCGTTTTTCTATTGTTTTAAGTTGGTTTCGGTCATGAATTATGATACTTTGAATAGGCGAAAGAGCATCTGAACTAAGTTGAAAAGAAGAGGAGAATTTTTCTTGAAAATATTGAATGTTATCGAATAATTCCTTCCGCGCATTGGTTATGGATTGATGTGTTATGTTTTGTTGGATATGTTGTATAGAATAATCGGGTAGTGCAGTGGTATAAATGAATGGTTTGCAAAAATTAATTAAATAGTCTTTAATCATTTTTGGGGATAAAACACAAGCTCCATGGGCACCAAAAGCTTTTCCAAATGTGATTATTCTAATCGATGAATCATTCGATGGGATTTTTAGATCAAAACATCCTGCCCGATGCGCTTCGTCTATGATCAATTGTGCATTGTATTGCTGACACAATTTTTCAACTTCATCTAATGGGGCGAAATCACCATCCATAGAGTAAAGTGACTCAACCACCACAAAAATAGGTTGTCCTTGATACTTTTTTAAAAGTTGTTCAAGATGTTGGGGATCGTTGTGTTTAAATTTTATTTTTTGTGCATAATTTAATTTGTTACCTTCTCGTATACTTGCATGGCATAAACTATCAAATAAAACAACGTCTCCTTTTTGTGGTAGTGTGCCCAGTACACCAATATTGGCATCATAACCTGAGTTAAAAAGCAAAGCACTTTCGGTTTGAAAAAGATCAGCTAAGTATTGCTCAAGTGATAGGTTGCATTTATTTGTTCCTGCAATAAGTCTTGACGATCCGCCAAAGTGTAGTTGTTGAGTCGGAGTAAAAGGAATTCGCGCTAAGCCTAAATAATCATTGGAAAAAAAATCAAGGAAACTATCGAAGTGTTCTAATTTCCGAAAGTTTCCTTGTTCTATTCGTTCTTCAAGCGCAGAAAATATCCTTTTATAAATAGAAGGCATTTTACTTAAAGTATAGTCACTTTTCTTGGAGAGAAATTAGGGTCGGCTTTTTTTCCTCTTGCTGCCGCTAGTTCTTTTTCTCTTTCCGCTGCTTTACGTTTTTTTTCTTCGTTTATTGGATCCGGATGGCTTTCTGGTTTTTCGCCTTCTTGAAATGGCTCTTTAGGAATCAACCCTAAGATGTCAAACATTTCTTTGTCTTCGTTAAACTCAGGGTTTGGAGTGGTTAGTAGTTTGTCTCCTGCAAAAATACTGCTTGCTCCTGCCATAAAACAAAGTGCTTGTGCTTCCATAGACATTTTCGTGCGTCCTGCAGATAGTCTTACAACAGACTGAGGAAAAACAATACGCGTCGTAGCAACCATGCGGATCATCTCCCATTGCTCGATGGGTTTCTGATCCTCCAAAGGAGTGCCTTCCACTGCAACTAAGGCATTGATTGGAATAGATTCTGGTGGGTTTTCCATTTGCATGTAACTCATCAACATCCCGATTCGGTCTTCTACTGCTTCTCCCATTCCTATGATTCCACCTGAACAAACAGAGATCCCTGCTTTTCTCGCGTTATCAATGGTTTCTAAACGATTGTCGTACTCTCTAGTGGAAATAATATCTTTGTAAAATTCTCTCGATGAATCTAAATTGTGATTATAAGCAAAAAGTCCTGCGTTTTTCAAACGTTTTGCTTGGTCTTCGCTCAACATTCCTAAAGTACAGCATACTTCCATGTCTAAGTCATTTACAGCTTGAACCATTTCAACAACTTGGTCAAAATCCTTGTTGTCTCGAACTTCACGCCAAGCCGCTCCCATACACAAACGAGAGGAACCATTGGCTTTTGCATTTTTAGCTTGTTCAATAACACTGTCAACTGTCATTAGTTTGTGCGCTTCTACATCGGTGTGGTAACGCGCTGCTTGTGGACAGTAACCGCAATCCTCAGGGCATCCTCCTGTTTTGATGCTTAATAATGATGACATTTGCACCTCTCTGGGATTATGGTATTGACGGTGAACGGTCGCCGCTTCAAAAACAAGTTCTAGTAGCGGTTTATTGTATAATTCAAGTAAGGCTTCTTTTGTATTGTATGTTGTATTTACTTTCATAATCTATAAAATTAAAGTAAGTTCAATTACTATTTTTGTCTAAACTACAAAAATACATTTTTTCTTACATCAAAAACCACAAATTTCTGACTTATGTGTATTAAAAGAAGCTTCTTTTTCATTATCCAAATATTTTTTAATTTGAGTTTCGTATTTTTGCAAAAAAATAATACATGCAAATTTTAGATGGTAAATCTACAGCTCTAGCTGTAAGAGAAGAGTTGAAAAAAGCGGTTGAAGATAGAAAGTCAAAAGGACAAAAAATCCCACACCTTGTTGCGGTTCTGGTTGGGAATGATGGTGGTTCGTTGACATATGTAGGCGCTAAAGTAAAGGCATGTAAAGAAATTGGTTTTGATAGTACCTTAATTCATTTGTCTGAAAATATTTCGGAAAAGGAATTGTTAGAACAAGTGGAGAAATTAAATAAGGATAGTGATGTAGATGGCTTCATTGTTCAATTGCCGTTGCCCAAGCATATCGATGAAAAGAAAATAACGTTAGCCATTGACCCGAAAAAGGATGTGGATGGTTTTCACCCTAATAACTTGGGGAATATGGTGCTGAATTTACCATGTTTTCTTCCTGCAACGCCTGCTGGAATGATGGAGTTATTGCGTCGATATGAAGTAGAAACAGCTGGGAAACATTGTGTGGTAATTGGTAGAAGTCACATCGTTGGTTCCCCCATGAGTATTTTAATGGCTCGAAATACAAGCCCTGGAAATGCAACTGTAACATTGGCACACAGCAGAACAAAAAACTTAAAAGAGTTGACATTGCAAGCGGATATTATTGTATCTGCTATTGGTCAACCTAACTTTTTGACGGCTGACATGGTAAAAGAGGGTGCGGTGGTCTTAGATGTGGGAATTACAAGGGTGGAGGATAGTTCCAAAAAGTCAGGTTATAAACTTCTAGGAGATGTTGACTTTGAGCAGGTAGCACCGAAATGTTCATTTATCACACCTGTGCCAGGAGGAGTTGGCCCTATGACCATTGTATCGTTAATGATGAATACCTTGAAAGCGATGGAGCTAAGAGGTGATAATTTATCTGCTAATTAGAACTTGCCCAAAAGAATATTTTTTCGCTCTATCTCAGGGAATTTTTCTATGGTATATCGAAGCATGGTTCGAGGTATGTCGTTATAATGTTTTTTGAGAAAGATAATAATAAGTTGCGGGTCTCTTTTAGCAACTTCTCGTAACATCCATCCAGTCGCTTTGTGCATTAAATCATGCGGATGTGATAAAAATTTTTCAGCAAGCAGCAAGGTGTCTTTATAATGGTTGTTTTTTATAAAAGCATAGGTCGCTACAATCGAAATGCGTTGTTCCCACATGTTCTTTGAAGTTGATAGGCGGTATATAATCGAACGATCTGATTTATCTAATAGATGCTCTCCTAGGAGTTTATAGGCGCTGGAGTCTACCAAATCCCAATTATTTACGTGTTGTGTGTGCTTTAAGTAGAAGTCAATATAGGTTTCTTGCTCATTGGGTGATATAGCCTTATCAAATTTCAATATTAAAATAAATAAGGACGTTAGCCTGACTTCGTGGTAAGGACTTGCAATAGCATCTGATAATTGCACCAAAGAGTATTCTTTCTCAAGCTGTTTAGCTACTTTGCGTTGAGCGGGTACAGGAACTCCAATAAATTGATCTCCTTCTCCATATCCGCCTTTAAAACTCTGAAAATACATCAGCGACTTTTGTTGACGCTCCAAGTTTTGATAGGGTAGTAACAGCTCGTATATTTTTTCACGCATATTGCAAAATTACCGATTTACGTTGAAGTCGAATGTCTTTTCGATTCATCAATTCTGTGAATTTTCACTAAATTTCATGTTTACTGTTAAAGATAATTTGTAAGTTGAAAATTATTAGTTATGTTTGTTTACACACTAAAAAGAAACAAATGAAAAAACCAGTATTTTTAATTACGTCCTTGATAGGGGCGCTTTTCATTGGAAGCTGTACTTCTTATACGGATAAAGATTATGGTCCCGTGAGTTTTGAGACAGCTTTTGAAGATGGAGATGATATGTTGTTCGAAGGTCCAAATGAAGCTATCGTAACAATTCCTTTTACCCCAGAGGAATTTGATATTAAAAAAGAAACCGTTGGAGGGATGAAGCTTCAATCTATTACACTAAACACGAATTTCCCTGGTGGATTTGGGGTTTTTGAAAATTTAAAAGTGGAAGTGTCTAGTGATAATACTTCGTCGTTAACAATTGGAGTAATGAATGAAGTGCCTAACGGAAACGTTATTACGATTGAAGGTTTGGAATCAGCAAAAATTGAAAAGTTCAATACCGTCGATGAATTTTACCTACAAATCGAGGGTAACTTAAAAGAAGATTTAGATGAAGTGTTTGATGTGTTTGGAGAGTTTACTTTATCTGTTGAATCTTCGGAAGAGTAAACCAACATGGCATGAAACTTGTTTAATTATTGAAAATAAAATTTTAGAATTATGAAAACGAAAAAAATTACATTCCCATTATTAGTTGTATCACTTTTATTATTTTTCTCTTTTTCGCACGATAGTGTGAAGTCCGTGCAAGATGAGGAAGGCGATAAGCTAGTTGGTGTATGGGAACCAGGACACGGAAAAGCAAAAGTAAAAATCACTAGGGTTGGTTCAAAGTATTTTGGTAAAATCGTTTGGTTACTAGAACCTACTTTTGACGATGGAGCGAAAAAAACAGACCGTAATAATCCAGACCCCAAAATGCATGATACTCCTTTATTAGGCTACAAAATCCTTAAAGATTTTGAATATGTTGGTGATAAAACATGGGAAAACGGTACAATTTACGATCCTGAAAATGGAAGTTTGTACAGCTGTACTATTAAAATGAAGAACGATAACACGTTGGATGTACGTGGTTATATTGGAGTTTCTATGATTGGTAGAACAGATACTTGGACGAGACTTCAAAAGAAGAAGTAACAATATTTTTAAATTTGAGAGCGACCTTAGGGTCGCTTTTTTTTATGAACGATTTTATAGAAAAGTTAGCGCAATTAATGTCCGATGAATTGCCCGGAGAAGCAGCTCATGTTGAAATGTCTCCTTCTGGAAGAGCAAAATCATCGGAATATTTAAAATATGCTAAAACTTTTAAGGAAAGTGCGGTAGCCGTTGTTTTGTTTGAGGAAAACAAGGTCTACAAGTGCCTTTTATTGCAACGTCACGAGTATGAAGGAAATCATAGTGGACAGGTTTGTTTTCCCGGTGGTAAACAAGATGAAGCAGATGAAGATTTGTTAGCGACTGCGTTGCGCGAATGTTGGGAAGAAACTGGGATTTGTTCTGATCAATTGAAATTGATTGGAGAACTCACACCGGTGTTTATTCCGGTAAGCTTGCATTATGTGATGCCTTTCGTTTTCTTTCACCAAAGTAAATTGATTGTCCAACCTGACCCTTACGAAGTGAAAGACTATTTTAGTTTCTCTTTAGAGGAATTACTTATAAAAAGTAACGTGAAACGAACAGAAATCCCCATTTCATCGAGTAAAACACTGCCAAATGTGCCTTATTTTCACTTGGGAAATAAAGTGGTATGGGGTGCAACAGCAATCATGTTAAATGAGTTAAAAACCATTTTATTGAGATTGCAAAGAACGTGTCTTTGATTTTTATTCATGAAAATTATAAGGCAAACACATACTGTTACGCCCAATTTTAATTCATTTTTATGTGATAAATGGTTTGTCATATTGAAAACACATGAAACAATGACTGCTTCATTGTTCCGGTGTTCTCGGTA
>SKHH01000118.1 GCA_007117055.1 Lishizhenia sp.
ACTTTTTAATTGCATCTTTTTTATAGCTACTAAAAAAGTTCATCCAAATCAATCTACCACCCCGAAAAGTGATTGGGGCCATTAGTATTAAGACGGCCAAAATATTTATAATATACACCCAATAAGGTGTTTCAGAATAGATTAAGTAAGTAAGAATAAATACCGCGACAGAGATAGCAACCGTCAAAGCGTAAGCTACATACATTGCACCATAAAAAAAACCGGTTTCAAGTTCGTATTTATGTCCGCATTCAGAACATTTCTCTTCCATTTTATCAAACTTGCTTGGATGAAAAACATTTTTGTAGGAAAAAACTTTACCCTCATGGCAAACAGGACACTTACCTCTAAAAACACTATATAAACGATTCCCTTTCCAGCTCATAATTAAAATTTTCAACGAAGTTAACACATAAGCAAGATATACAATGTGACATAAATCACAAATTCGAAATAAAGGGACAGGAACAATCAAAGTTCACTAGTGAATCATTCAAAGATGTCTTACACGATACAAATAAAACCTACTTTTTTTTAAGCGCTTCTTTCACAAAGTTCTCAATAGCCATAGTCATAGATGGAGCCTGAGGTTGCGGCGCATGAATATCCAACCTTAAGTTATTATCTACGATAGCCTTAGCGGTTGTTGGTCCAAAAGCTGCAATTTTTGTGTCTTTTTGCTTAAAGTCTGGAAAATTTTTCAATAATGACTCTATTCCGGATGGGGAAAAGAATACGAGGATATCATAATACACATCTTCCAAATCTGAAAGATCTGAAGCTACTGTTCTGTAGAGCATTACACGCGTATAATCAACACCACTTTTGTCAAGCGTATTCGGAATGCTCTCTCTAAGAATATCTGAGCATGGAAGTAAAAACTTTTCCTTTTTGTGCTTTTTAATACTATCGATTAAATCTTCAATTGTTTGTTTACCAAAGAAAATTTTTCTTTTTCTGTAGGTCACATATTTTTGCAGATAATAGGCTACCGCTTCAGAAATACAAAAATACTTCATGGAAGTAGGTACTTCGAAGCGACATTCTTCTGCAATGCGGAAATAATGATCTACAGCAGTTTTAGAGGTTAAAATAACCGCTGTATGAGCTGCAAGATCTACTCTTTGAGCTCTAAACTCAGAAATCTCCACTCCTTCCACATGAATAAACGGTCTGAAATCTACTTTTAACCCGTACTTTTCAGCCAAAGCGTCGTAAGGGTTTTTACCAACTTCTGGTTGGGGTTGCGATACCAAAATTGTTTTAATACTCAAAATTGCTTCGTATTAAGATTCAACAAACAGTTAATTTATTGGTTTTCAGCAACTGCTACAAAAAGTAATCATAGATCACAAGTAGCGGCCAAATTTCCAAGGTGCAAAAGTACAAAATTAAATAATACCAAGGCATATTATTTTGAATTCCAAATCTAAAGCCTTTAACAAGCCTATATGTAAGTAATATAGTAACTACTAACAACGCTATCAAAAACACCTCTCTTGCCCAGTTCACATTTAATAGTAATACTGTTAAAAGCGGTAAAAAGCTGATTCCTAAAATCAAAAACGTTTGTTGCAAAAGTAGAACTTGCTGAACGCCCCCCTTCTTTATTTCTAAGAAATACTGAAAAGAACGCAACACTATCACTAAAAATAAATAATAAAAGAGAGGTATTAGAATCAACCCATAATAATTCGATTCAAAATAAATCAAAACACAATAAACTAAAGCACCAGAAGTAATACTATATATTAACAATAACCACCAAAACGATTTTAAAAAAGGCTGAACGTCTTCATTGTACGTCGTCCTCATATCCAATCGTAAAAAGAATGAAAATAACACATTTATAGCTTGTGGAAATCTGTATTTCACCCATGCTAATATCGCAATTGCTAACAATAGTAAATAAATACAATAGCTCGGAAACAATTGCACTCTATCTAAAGCATCAAATCGTTCCGCTACTTCTGTTTTTTCCGGCTGATAAAAATAAAAGAAGTAAATCGCTATTTTCTGAATATTCCACATAAATTTCGATACAAATGTAAGTTCGATTCATGACATATGCCATGTTTTAACATAATGTTTTCTTCAAAATTGATAGCGTGTTAATTGATTTAGATCAAAGAGTTGAAATGATTCAGACAAAAATGAAGAATACAGGAAAAAAGTATCAGTTCGCACAATCGAATACAGACGGGTATAATTTATTTAACTAATTTTGCATGACAATACGAACAGTAAGAGCTTTTTCTTATTGAATTTCGGTTCCGAAACTCGGAAAAAAACATTGAAATTGGAAAAACAAATTATATGAAAACAGATTTATACAAACATCCTGATTATTATTTATTGGATGAGTTATATTCAGACGAACAAAAACTTGTTAGAGATACTGCTCGTTCGTGGGTAAAAAAAGAGGTTTCTCCTATCATTGATGAACATTATGAAAAGGCTACTTTTCCAATGCATATTTTAGGAGGATTAGGAGAAATAGGCGCCTTTGGCCCATATATACCAGAAGAATATGGAGGAGCTGGATTAGATCAGATTTCTTATGGTTTAATCATGCAAGAACTGGAAAGATGTGATAGCGGGCTGCGTTCAACTGCATCTGTACAAAGTTCTCTTGTTATGTATCCAATTTGGAAGTACGGATCAGAAGAACAAAAGAAGAAGTTCCTGCCAAAATTAGCAACAGGAGAAATGATTGGTTGTTTTGGACTTACAGAACCGGATCATGGATCCAATCCTGGCGGGATGACAACCAACTTCAAAGATAAAGGAGATCACTACTTATTAAACGGTGCAAAAATGTGGATTTCGAACGCACCATTCGCTCAAATTGCTGTAGTTTGGGCAAAAGATGAAACGGGAAGAATCCATGGTTTAATTGTTGAAAGAGGAATGGAGGGGTTCTCTACCCCAGAAATGCACGGAAAATTATCCCTACGCGCTTCCGCTACCGGAGAGCTAATTTTTGAAAATGTAAAAGTCCCGAAAGAGAATTTACTTCCAGTTAGAAGTGGTCTTGGGGCTCCATTATCTTGCCTAGACTCTGCGCGATTCGGTATCGCTTGGGGGGCTTTAGGTGCTGCGATGGATTGCTATGATCAAGCCTTACGTTATTCCAAAGAGCGTACTCAATTTAATGTTCCGATTGGAGCTTTCCAATTGATACAAAAGAAATTGGCTGAAATGATTACTGAAATCACAAAAGCTCAGCTCTTAACCTTCAGGTTAGGTCAATTGCGCAATGAAGGAAGAGCAACTTCGGCACAAATTTCAATGGCAAAACGAAACAACGTTGAGATTGCTTTGAACATTGCTAGGGAAGCTCGACAAATCCATGGAGGAATGGGTATTACTTCAGAGTATTCTATGATGCGCCATATGGCAAATTTAGAATCTGTAGTTACTTATGAAGGAACACACGACATCCACTTGTTAATCACAGGAATGGATGTGACCGGCATCCCTTCTTTTACCAGAGAAATACCAAGTAAAAAATAAATTAATTATTTTTGAGCGCAAAAGTTTAGTATATGGCGACAACATCAGACATTAAAAATGGATTATGCATGAACATGAATGGTAAATTAGTTACTGTGATTGAGTTTCAGCATGTAAAACCAGGAAAAGGCCCTGCCTTTGTTCGTACAAAATTGAGAGAAATAGAGTCGGGAAAAGTTCTTGATCACACATTTTCTGCTGGTCACAAGATAGAAACTGTTCGTATTGAAAGGAGACCATATCAGTATCTTTATCAAGAAGAGGCAGGGTTCAATTTCATGCATACCGAAACGTTTGAACAAGTTTTGATCCCTACAAAACTCATAGAAAAACCAGAATTCCTTCAAGAAGGTATGGTTTGCGAAATCACCTTTCATGCAGAACAAGAACTGCCTTTATTGGTTGATTTACCTATGCATATTGAAGCGGAAATTACATATACAGAACCTGGGGTAAAAGGAGATACTGCAACAAACAGTTTAAAACCAGCTACTATTGATACAGGCGCAGAGGTACGTGTACCGCTTTTTATTGACACTGGAGAACGTATCAAAATCGATACAAGAACAGGTACTTACGTAGAGCGAGTAAAATAAACTTTATTTAGAAATATTTAAGCCCAGTACAAATCGTATTGGGCTTTATTTTTTAATACAACATGCAAAATCTTATCCTTATTCATGGCGCTTTAGGTTGTGGTCTAGAATTAAAAGATCTTCAGAAACAACTATCAATTAACTTCAAAGTCCACATCTATGAAATCCCTGGTCACGGAAATCGATCTGATGAAATAAAAAAAATTGATTTTGAGTACTTAATTGAAGATTTTGATCAATTTTTTTCTTCAATTGGCCCTAGTTACATTTTTGGTTTTAGTTTGGGAGGATATTTAGCTTTATCCTATGCACAACAAACATCTAAAACGATACTAGGAATTATAACATTAGGAACAAAGTTTAATTGGTCGCCAGAAGAAGCCTTAAACGAAACGAAAAAACTAAATCCTACTTTTTTAAAAGAAAAAGCATCGAGCTTTTACGACTACCTAGAAAAACTTCATAAACAAAATCTAAAACCACTTTTATCAGCAACCGAAAAGTTTATGCTAACATTGGGGAATACGCCTCGAATAACAAGCAATAGTGTCAAAAGCATCACCTGTCCCGTTAGAATTTGCAGAGGAGGTAAAGACAAGATGGTAACCAGTGAAGAATCTATTGCTATTCAAAAAAACATTTCAAATAGTTTATATTTCGAAGTCCCTTCCTTTATTCATCCTATAGGTTTTTTGAAAGCTAATTTAGTTTCCCGATTTATAGAAAGTCAAATTCAATCTTTTAGTTATAACTTTATAAAAACAACAAATTATGGAACCATCAGCTATCAGAAAATAAAAGGGTTTGACGAAAACAAACCTATATTACTATTTCTACATGAAGCGCTGGGTTCTATAGCACAATGGAAAAATTTTCCTGAGTTATTATGTAAATCTGTTGAACATAATGGGATAATTATTGAGTTACAAGGATATGGATACTCCAGTGAATTTGAAGGAAAAAGAAATTCTGACTATCTACACCTATCGGGGTTCAAACAATTACCAGAAATCATCCATCACATTGGTGTAAAAAATGATATTATACTGATTGGGCATTCTGACGGTGGAACAAATGCCTTGTTTTTAGCCAAAAGGCTTCCACAACAAATAGTTGGAGTTGTCACAATGGCTGCTCACTGTATAAATGAACCTGAAACAAGAGCTGGAATTCCACCAGCAATTAATGCCTTTGAAAACGGGAAACTTATTGGTTTAGAATTGTATCATGGCAAAAAGACATCTAAGCTTTTTTACGACTGGGCGAATACATGGTTGTCTGACGATTTTGAAGATTGGAATATAATAAATGATATCAAAAACATCCAAGTTCCCGGTTTAATCATCCAAGGAGATAAAGATCAATATGGAACAAAAAAGCAGGTTGAACTTATCGCTGCTTGTTTTGACAGTAAATCTCAACAAAAAATACTAGCTAATTGTGGCCATAGTCCTCATTTAGAAGCTCAACATGAAACAATTGAAATTATAACAGAATGGATAAAAAATTACAAGTAAATAAAACCGCTAGATATAGCACTTTTGGAGATGCAAAAACAGCTCGTACTGTTTGGATCGTATTACACGGCTATGGACAACTTACCCCCTATTTCATACGGAAATTTCAAAGCTTATCTGAAAAAGACCATTTCATTATCGCACCGGAGGGGTTACACCGGTTTTATTTAAATGGTACAAGCGGAAGAGTTGGAGCATCATGGATGACAAAAGAAGAGCGAGAAAGTGACATATTGGATAATATTACTTACTTGGAAACAGTATATAAATCACTCATTCTACCCCATTCGTTTGAACATAAAGTCCTGCTCGGTTTCTCTCAAGGAGGTGCAACAGCTTGCAGATGGCACGAAAAGGGAAGTTATCAAGCAGATCAATTTATACTATGGGCTAGTGTTTTTCCACCCGATTTAACGATTACAGAAAATGTTAGTGCGTTTAACAATTCAAAAAATCAATTCGTAATAGGTACAAAAGATGAATATTACAGCGAAATAAATAGAAATAAGCTAATCGAAAAACTCAACGAGCTAAACTTACCTTTTGAAACAATAGTTTACGACGGAACACACAACATTGAGCCTTCAGTACTATTACAAATCGCAAATACGCAAAGAAACATGTAATTAATTATCCAATTGCAAACTTCTGAAGATATTCCTTTGAAGCCTCTTCTTTTAAAGCTGGAATCATTTCAACTACAGATCTAACAATACTTTGCGTATCAAAACCAGCATCCTTATATAATTCTTGTTGAGTTCCATGATGTATGAATTTATCTGGAATCCCAAGACGTTTTACATCAGCAACATATTTATTGTCCGACATAAACTCCAAAATAGCTGATCCCATTCCCCCCATCAAACAACCGTCTTCAACTGTAATCACTTTATCAAATTTAGAAAAGACCTCGTGTAATAAAACTTCGTCCAATGGTTTTACAAAACGCATATCGTAATGCGCTACGGAAGCACCTAATTCTTTTAATAACTCAATAGCTTCTTGTACAAAATTCCCAGGATGTCCAATACTTAAAATAGCAATATCATCACCCGATGAAACTTTTCGACCTGTACCTACTTTAATTTTTTTCATTGGAGTTTTCCAGTCGGTCATCACCCCTTTACCTCTTGGGTATCGAATACTAAA
>SKHH01000194.1 GCA_007117055.1 Lishizhenia sp.
ATGTTCGTTTTTCCATAAACAACCAAACCTTTGATTTAGCACCAGGGAAATCCATGGATGTTGTTTTATCAGCTTCCACTCAGCTGTTGTTTTTAGATGAATCAAACGAAGTCCTCGAAAAACAGCCTATCAAAGTGCATCCGTTGCCTTCAGCAAACATCTATTATGAAGCGAATGTTTACAAGCAAGGGTTGCCGGTCGTTCATTTAAAGACAATTGGCTCTTTCAAAACTATTGAATGGAGTTATGGAGATCAATTTATTGGGAGAGAGCATAAAGTGGATTTTCATTTATTTGAAAAAGGTAATCATGAAGTATCGCTCAAGTTAACCGATGAAAACAATTGCTCTAATGTTATAAATGAAAGAATCGAGATCAAAGAAAATTATAACTTGATGGCGATGAGTGCCTTTCGTCCAAACGGATACGATCATAGAAATAAGTTATTCATGCCTTATGCTTTAACCCAGCGAGATGTTCCTTTTGTATTGCAAATCATTGACCCTAGAGACAATGGCGTTGTTTATACAACCAAGAACAGCAGTGAGGGATGGGATGGGATAGACCAACGAACAGGGAAAATGTCTCCAAGAGAAACGCTTTACATTTGGAAAGTTAACCTTGAGGCACCATTAGAAGGCGAATCTTCCGTGTATGCAGGAACAATCATGCATCATTAATTATGAGAACTAACTTCTTATAACATTTGGCTCGCAGGTTCAGAATAACCACCTTTAAACTGTTCACCCCTGCAGCGGTTAATTAATCTTCATGATTTCGAAAAGCTTTCCATTTTTTTTAATTTGATCGCAAAATTAGCGTAACAATAATCATTATCGTAAATGCTACATTAGAAAGTCCAATAAAGAAATCCTCTGCAATTTCGTATTCTAATAGAATGAACTACAACCCCGACATTGGAATTACCACTGTAATACAAACTCTGTAAGGGACTTCTAAATGCGTGTCAACCCTGTTAGCAAAACGATTTCACAAGTTATTTATATATTATTCCTTTTATTCATCGTATAATTTAATGCGTATCTGCCTTAACATATTAAATTAGACATCATAAGAAATGACAGAAAAAAAGAATTGTTGATCACTTCACATTGAACTGCAAATAAATGATTCAACCATAAAAAAGTTGTTAAAAATTAGATTATGTGACGGAAAGCTTTTACTTTTGTGCAACAATTGTTTTATTTCATAGTTTTACAATTGGGTTTTATAGTTTTAGCATGATTTAGGTAAAGAAGGAATAAGTGTTCAGCATTTATTCCTTCTTTTTTTGTTTTTTTCTGTTTTTTTTCAACATAGAAAAGAATTGTGTTGTGTTTAATAAATCTTAATTCTATATTTGCCAGCTATTATTAAATAACAAACGACATTCTATCATGCGTAATAGAGGATTTTTTTGGTTTTTTACAATTTTACTTGCTGTTGTCAGCTTGTATCAATTATCATTTTCTTTTATAGGAAGCTCTATAGAAGCTGAAGCAGAAGCTTTAGCAATTGAAAAAGTTGAGGCTCTGAAATCAGAGGCGGGAGAGGAAGACACCAAACTTCCGAACGGTACTTTCGTGAACTTTGCTACAGATATCGAAGCTGAGGACTTAGCGAAAGCGGCTTTTTTAAATGAGCTTTTAAAAGAGCGTAACAATGAAAAAGTGTTCTTTGGAAATACTTATAAAGAGGTAAAAGAGAAAAGCATATCGTTAGGACTTGATCTTAAGGGTGGTATGTCTGTAACACTTGAACTTTCGATGCCTGATTTGGTTCGCAATGCTGCACTTAATCCACGTGATATGCACTTTGCAAAACCTTTTGATAAGGCCGTAGAAATTTATAACAAAGAAGGCGGAGACTTCATTGATATTTTTGCTGCTACTCATTCAGAAATGTACCCAAACCGTTCTTTAATTAGAGAGTTTAGTACAGAAGAAGTTGTAAAAGAAATATCGAATAAAGCATCTAATCAAGAAGTGGTGCGTTACCTAAACGGTTTATCAGAAGGTGCACTTGAAGGGGTAGAAACTATAATGGCGAATCGTATCAACCAGTTTGGTGTTGCACAGCCTAATATTACACAAGATGCTGAGCGAAATCGTTTATATATCGAATTGCCTGGTGTAAAGGATCAAGCTACTGTTCGAAATCGCTTACAAAGTACTGCAAATCTTGAGTTCTTTTTAGCGTACAAAGGAACTGAAATCGGTGGTTTTTTTAATGATTTATTAGTAGAACGCGATGATGATGGTTCTATAGAGGATCTTTTCGATGAAGAAGACGAGGAAGAAATAGATGAAGAAGAAGCTTTTGTTGAAAAGGATTCGACCGATAATCAACTTGACTTAGATGCGTTATTGGAGGAAGAAGACGACGAAGCTTCAGAAAACGACGTAAAATTATCTGCTTTTGGTAAGATGTTCCAGGTAAACATTGATTCTGAAAATCGTTTTACTCAAAGTCCACAATTAGGATTTGCTAAAGCTGGCGATACTGCCAAAATAAATCGCATCATTAACGCTCAAATGGAGAACTTAATGATGAGTAACGTGCGCTTTGTATGGAGTGCTAAAGAATTGCGGTTATTAGATAATGATACACTTTATTATACATTATATGCGCTTCAAATCCCTGAAGATGGTAAAGCAAGAGTGGGTGGTTCTGATATTGATAAATCAAGAATATCTGTAGACCCAAACGATGGAACAATCGGCGTTTCCGTTTCCATGAACTCAAGAGGTGCTGAGGAATGGGGTGATATGACTTCGGAAAATGTAGGGAATTATATTGCTATTGCGATGGATAACAAAGTATTCAGTGCACCTATCATTCAAGGAGCAATTCGCGGAGGAGAAACATTAATCTCTGGTGGATTTAGCACAGATGAAGCCAAATCGCTGTCCAACTTGTTAAATGCTGGTGCATTGCCTGCTCCATGTGTAATCATTGATGAAGCTGTTGTTGGACCAACGATAGGAGCTGAAAACTCCCGCTCAGGATTAATTTCTTTTGGTATTGCATTAGCGCTCGTATTGATTTATATGATTTTCTATTACGGAAAAGCTGGTTTGGTTGCTGATACTGCACTAATCTTAAACATTATTTTTATTATTGGTTTCTTAGCAGCATTTGGTGCTGTACTTACATTAGCAGGTATCGCTGGTATCGTTTTAACAATCGGTATGTCGGTCGATGCGAATGTACTTATCTTCGAAAGAATACGTGAAGAAGTCGCAGAAGGCAAAGGAATGAAATTAGCCGTAAAAGATGGTTACAGTAAAGCATTATCTTCAATTATTGATGCAAACGTAACAACCTTATTAACAGCTATCGTTCTTAAGACATTTGGTACAGGGCCAATTGAGAGTTTCGCAACTACATTAATCATTGGTATTTTCACCTCTGTATTTGCTGCTGTTGTAATTACTCGTTTAATCTTCGAATACCAGATTGCCAAAAAAGGAAAACTCTCGTTTTCATCCAAAATAACTCAAAATTGGTTTAAGAATGTTAATTTCAACTTCATTAAGAACCGAAAGAAATACTACATATTGTCTGGTGCGTTAATTTTGATTGGACTTGGAGCATTATTCACACGTGGTCTAAAACCAAGTGTTGAATTTGCTGGTGGTAGAACATATGAAACAGTATTTGACCAACCTGTTGCCGATAAAATTGATGAAATAAACGCTTTGCTTCGTTCTTCATTAATCAATGAAGATGGTTCTGAAGCTTCTGTGGAAGTTAAAAAGAGAAACTCAGACTTCCGAGTTGAAATTGCTACTGATTTCTTGCAAAATGTTCCAAATTCTGAAGCTGATGTGCGCAAGCAAGTGCTTGAAGCGTTAGCCTCTCAACAAGAAACTCTTGGAATTGCAAGTATTGAAAATAGCCGTTCAGTTTCACCGACAATTTCGAAAGAATTAAAGCGATCTTCTTTGATTTCGATTATTCTTTCTTTAATTATCATTTTCGTTTATATATTGATTCGCTTCGGAAAGTGGCAGTACGGACTTGGTGCTTTAGTAGCAATGGGACACGATGTTATCATTGTACTTGGAGCGTTTGCTTTATTGCATGGAGTACTTCCATTTAATATGGAAATTGATCAAGCGTTCATTGCTGCCATTCTAACTGTTGTCGGTTACTCAATCAATGACACCGTTGTTGTATTTGACAGAATTAGAGAGTACTTGAAAAAATACCGAAGAAGAGATCGTAAAACAGTTATCAATGATGCCTTAAATTCCACATTAAGTAGAACATTTAATACCTCTGTATCGACATTTGTAGTGCTTCTTACTATATTCTTATTCGATGGAGGAGCAATTAAGGGTTTTGTTTTCGCTTTAATGATTGGTGTTATTGTAGGTACATACTCTTCTTTGTGTATAGCTACTCCTACAATTGTTGATCTCATTAAAGATGAGGAAGAGGAAGAAAACTAAAGATTTTTAATCAATATTTAGGAAAGCTTGTGATAATCACAAGCTTTTTTTTATCTTCAATTTTATGATTAATAAAAGAATAGTACTAGGATCAGGATCACCGAGAAGAAAAGAGTTAATCGCCTCATTAGGTGTTCCTTTTCGCATTGAGATAAAATCAATAGATGAAACTGTACCGTCTACTATACCCATTGAGCAAGCAGCATTATATTTAGCCCAACAAAAGGCGCTTCCTTTAATCGATAGTATTGTTAAAGATGAAGTCCTCTTAACTTCTGATACTATTGTGCTACATGATAACACCATATTGGGAAAGCCTAGAGACGCTCACGAAGCCAAAACAATGCTGGAAACACTATCTAACGATTGTAACGAAGTAATCACGGGAGTATATCTTACGGATGGAAATCATATTGAAGCATTTAGTGTTAATACAAAAGTCTATTTTAAAGCTCTTACTTCCGATGAAATTGCCTATTACATCAACAAATTCCAACCATTTGACAAAGCGGGTGCTTATGGCATTCAGGAATGGATAGGCAAAATCGGAGTACAACGCATCGAAGGATGTTTTTACAACGTAATGGGGCTACCAATCGCTAAGGTTTGGGAAAAGTTACTGAAGTTTTCGGAGAATTAAATTGGGAGACTCGCTTCGCTAAAGGATTTCATGACCCGCTACGCTGTAGGATTTTAAGACGCATAGCTATAAAATCCTTAGCGAAAGGGCAGAGCGTAGTATAATTCGCTAAGGATTATAGCCGTAATAACATCTTAACGTCTTAAAGTCCCACCTACATATTCCTCCTATACTGCCCTCCTACTTCAAACAATGCTTCCGTAATTTGACCTAAAGAACAATACTTACATGCCTCCATTAATTTTTCAAACATGTTTTCATTCTTTATGGCAGCATCTTGGATTTCAGCAATCCACTTTTGAGCTTCATCGGTATATGTATTGTGCAACTCCTTCAACATTCCTATTTGATATTGCTTTTCGGCTTCGGTTGCGCGAATTACTTCTTTTGGCAATACCGTTGGAGAACCCTTCGAACTTAAAAAGGTATTTACACCTATAATTGGAAACTCACCCGTATGCTTTAATGTTTCGTAATACAAAGATTCTTCTTGAATTTTTGAACGCTGGTACATTGTTTCCATAGCACCAAGCACACCACCTCTTTCGGTAATTCTATCGAATTCTGTAAGCACAGCTTCTTCCACTAAATCTGTCAATTCTTCAATAATGAATGCTCCTTGTAAAGGGTTTTCGTTTTTCGCTAAACCAAGTTCTCTATTGATGATTAACTGAATCGCCATTGCACGACGCACGGACTCTTCTGTTGGCGTTGTAATCGCTTCATCATAAGCGTTTGTGTGCAATGAATTACAGTTATCATAAATCGCATACAATGCTTGTAAAGTCGTACGAATGTCGTTGAAATCAATTTCTTGTGCGTGCAACGAACGTCCCGAAGTTTGAATGTGGTATTTCAACATCTGTGCTCGTGGATTTGCACCATATTTTTCACGCATCGCTTTTGCCCAAATTCTTCTTGCCACACGACCGATTACCGCATATTCTGGATCGATTCCATTGGAGAAGAAAAACGATAAATTCGGACCAAAAGCATTGATGTCCATTCCACGGCTTAAATAGTATTCTACATACGTAAATCCATTGGAAAGCGTTAAGGCCAACTGTGTAATTGGATTCGCTCCTGCTTCTGAAATATGGTATCCTGAAATTGAAACAGAATAGAAGTTACGCACTGCATTTTCAATAAAGTATTCTTGGACATCCCCCATTAAACGCAAGGCAAATTCTGTAGAGAAAATACACGTATTCTGTGCTTGATCTTCTTTTAATATATCCGCTTGAACGGTTCCACGAACGGCCTTTAACGTATCTGTTTTAATTTGCGCATAAACATCAGCTGGTAATACTTGATCTCCTGTTACACCCAATAAAAACAAACCTAAACCATCATTTCCTTCTGGTAATTCACCTTGGTACTTCGGTTGTTGTGTTCTTTTTGCTTTATAAATGGCGTCAATTTTAGCTTGAATTTCTTTTTCCAAACCATTTGCCATGATGTATTTCTCACAATTTTGGTCAATTGCCGCATTCATAAAGAAACCCAACAACATCGGAGCAGGACCGTTAATCGTCATGGAAACAGATGTTTTTGGATCGCTCAAGTCAAAACCAGAATACAGTTTTTTCGCATCATCCAAACAACAAATTGAAACTCCAGAGTTACCAA
>SKHH01000083.1 GCA_007117055.1 Lishizhenia sp.
ATTTTATTAATTATCGTTATCGTTGTGATACGTGCAAAAAGAGAAAAAACCAATTAACCCGCATTATTCATCAATCTGATACCTTTATTAAAATAGTACATTGATTTAAAGTGTTTTAATTTTAAAAATGGCTTTTTATTGCGTCCCCATTTTTGGGGACACTTCTTTTTATCAGATTTTGATTTAATTTTGACCTATTTGTCGTTACAAGCCCCTTGAAATATGCTTATATTCCTGCGGAGCTTGTGCCTAAAATAGCTTCAAAATTAAATGCATGAATAAAGCGGGTTAACTCTGTCCATAAATTTGATTTAGCACACCTGCTAATCGGATTCCTCCTTTTAATAGTTGCATTTTTACGGTATCCCAATGCGCATAACGATAGGCGTAATTAATCTCATTATCTGCTGGCAAATCATATATTGCAGGTCTAAGCTGCATACATTCACGAATCCATTTATTCATGCTATCGTGCTGCCATTTTTCAATCTCTTCTTCATTTGGTACATAAAGTGCATTAGCCAATTCCGTGTAACTATAATTCTTACTATCAATCATACCACTGTCCCACACACGATGTAAATTTGAAGATGACCAAAACCACTTCACTTTAACATCATTCCCACCGCGATCCTCTTTTCTTCCGACATGAAATGGTTGGTGTATATCCCCCATGAGATGAACTAGTATTTTGACTAATTCACGTTCTGCATTTTTATCAAGACCTCCTTCTTTCAACTTTTCAATACAGACATTTATACCTTTCACTATGTCTCCTTTTGGATTTTTCACAGACGCTTCATAGGCTTTACCGTCGGGAATAGATACATAATGCCATGGACGCAAAGAATCATATCGTTGATCTGATTTTATATCATCCATCCAATTACTAACTACTGCTAACGATTGTCCCTCCAACAACTCATGAAGCTTTTCTTTAACTTCTGGAGCTAAATAACGTGTAGCAATTTCTCCCACCACACGATGTCCAGTTTGTCCCCAAGACAACCCCCACAAAGGAGTAAAAACTATATTTACAAAAAAAGTAATACGCAGTATTTGATTCAAAAATTTCATAGCCGTCAATTGAACATCGAATAAACAGAAATAAACACACATAAACAAACGATAGCGGAAAAATTAATACTGAAATAAAATTGAGGAAACATTTCGTCTTTCTATAATTTATTTAAAAACCTCCTTATCAAGTTTCGACCAATTCAGAATTTTCAGTAGTTTTGTAGTATGAAACAGCTTATTGCAATTGTCCTAATCTTTGTCTTGAGTTTCCCTTTCGGAATGAAACTCAGTATTTGGACAAACTATGCCGTGCAATACAGTTATTACGCTAAAGAACTTTGCAAAAACCTTGACAAACCTGAGTTAAAATGTAACGGAAAGTGTCAGCTTATTGAAGAGCTTAAATCAAGTGACCAAAACGATGATTTATCCAATAAAACTCCACAACCTTCAAGTGAAAGTAACGTCGAGGTAAGCCCATTTTTAGTTGATCATTTAAACTTGAATAATTCTTTATCATCGGAGTTACAAGATAGACCTGTTTTTTTCTGGAAATTTTGTTATTCTTTTCAACCAGATGATTTAGTGTTTCAACCGCCGTGTTAGATATTAGAAGTTAGACTTTAGACTTTAGAGGAGGTTAGACTTTAGATTTTAGACGTTAGAGTTTAGAGCACGTCGATTTCTTGTTGATAAGCTCGGCTTCTCTTTTACCTTTTAAGGTTCAAAAAACAATATTAATTTAGTAAAGAAGTACCGTTTGGTATAAAAATTATTACGATGTAATCGAATTGCATCAAAAAATCAAAAATTATGAAAACAATTAAAACAACTTATATTTTATTTTCCTTGCTAGCAGTGGCTATTATTTTTTCAGGTTGTAGAAAAGAAGGATGTACAGATCCTGAAGCTATCAACTATAACAGTAAAGCGAAAAAAGACGATGGGTCTTGTGAATATGCTGATCCTGAATTAGGTGAAGGCACACTTTCCATCATGTTCGATCACAGATGGGGCATGAATCAAGCTGAATTTTCAATGAATACCACTTTCACACACCCTGGAACGAGTGAAGAAATTACATTTACAACATTGAATTATTACATTTCTAATATCAAACTACAGCGACCTGATGGGTCATGGTGGAAAGAAACAGAGAGCTATCATTTGATTGAAGTAGATGAAAACTCAACTCCATCATTAACTATTGCTAACGTTCCTGGAGGAAACTATACTGCTGTGCAATACATGATTGGAGTTGATTCGTTGAGAAATGTATCGGGCGCGCAAACAGGCGCTTTATCTCCTTCAAAAGATATGTTTTGGAATTGGAATACAGGATATATATTCGTAAAGGCCGAAGGAGATGCTGATGTAGCTGAAAATGGTATATTCCGCTATCATTTAGGTGGTTTTAGAAACGAAAATCAAACGAATGCTATTCAAATTAAGACGCATGCATTCCTGGGAGAAGAGTTAGAAATAAACAATAGTAAAAACATTGATATTCGATTGATTGTTAATGCTGCACGTTTTTGGCACGGAGGATTAAGCCTTACTGAAAGACCAACCATACATATGCCAGGAGAAGCAGCTGTAAACATGGCCACAAACTTCGGAGATGGGTTTATTTTGGCTGAATTTTCTAATGATTAAATTCAATAATGGGGCGTTTCTTTCCAATAATACTTTTTTGTTGTGCCCTAGTAATTAGTTGCAAGAAACAAAAAAACATAACACCTCTCCAAACAGGCTTGTTTGGAGAGGTTCCTGCTTATTTCCCTGAACCTGTTTATACATTTCAAACAGACAATAGTTTTTCCAAATCGGGCTTCGAACTTGGTAGAAAACTTTTTTTTGATATAAATCTATCCAAGGACAACAGTATTTCTTGTGCTTCGTGTCATTTTCAACATGCAGCGTTTAGTGACCCAGGTTTAGCTGTAAGTGTTGGTGTTTTTGGAAGATCTGGCAGAAGAAACAGCCCTCCTTTGTTCAATCTAGCATGGCATCCAGCGTTTATGTGGGACGGTGGAATAAATCACATAGAAGTAATGCCACTAGCCCCACTTCTCGATGAACATGAAATGGATATGACGCTTCAAGAACTACTCGAATATTTAAATAACGAAACTGAATATCAAACATTGTTTAAAGAGGTTTTTAATCGTTCAGAGATTACAGATCAAGATTTACTCTATGCGTTTAGCCAATACATGGCATTATTAATTTCCGCGGATAGTCGCTATGATCAATACGTGCAAGGTAAAACATCCTTCTCCACATCTGAACAAAACGGATTAGCTCTTTTCAATCAACATTGTTCTAACTGTCACAATCCGCCATTATTTTCCACTTTCTCCTATGCCAACAATGGAATTGGAGTTACCGAAAACGATCAGGGTCGTTATGAAATCACGCTGCAAGAAGAGGATAAGGGAAAATTCAAAATCCCTAGTTTGCGTAATATAAATCTCACCTATCCATACATGCACGATGGCAGTATTTCTACGTTAGAAGAGGTTATTGATCACTACAGTAAACCAAAAAGTGATTCAACCCATGTTTCACCTGAGCTAAGACCAGGGTTTAATTTTTCTTCCAAGGAAAAACAGGAACTCCTTTCTTTTCTAAATACCTTAACCGACGAGGAATTCATTACGAATAAAGCTTATGGTGAGAAGTAGGCCGTAGCTATAATAATTCCATTCTAATTTTTACTAGAACCTCTTCAGCTAGATTATTCACATTGTATTGTAGATACATATTTTATTTCCCTACTACAATACACAAGAAAAGAATGTAAATTCACGTTGTAATATTGGAACAGTTTTTGAATTCTCTTTCTTCGAAAAAAACACAGGACATGACAAACGTATTTTCATCTATTTTCTTTACAGTAATCATTGGGTTATCAACACATTTATTCGCACAGGAAGAAGACCCTTCTTGCTTACCTCCAAAAAAGAAAGTTCAAAAACTACTCTCCACGGCAGCTACGTCTGATCCACAAACTGCAGCTCAATTGTATAAAGATGCGATGGATATAGACGATGATAACGCAACTGTTTATTATGAATTCGCAATGTATGCCTACAAAAGAGGAGTTGAATTATACGAAAAAAATCCTAACCCTAAAATGGGAGATAAAAGTTTTCAAACTGCAGCTCAGTTGTTTAAGAAAACCTTGGAACGTTGCGATTATTTTCATTCCAACTGTAGTTATTTTCTTGGAATCATTTATTACACACTAGACGACCAAGAAGAATCACAACATTGGTTCAAGGAATTTTTGGCTTTTGAACACAATGATGTTTCGCGTTATTCTGATGATCATCAGAAAAGAGTATCAGATGTGAAAGCGTTACTCGGCAGATTTAAGGAAGACAGTTATTTTAAAGACAATCCTGTGCCGTTTGACCCTCGAATTGTAAAAAATGTGAGTACAACCAATGATGAATACTTTCCCATGATATCTCCAGATAATGAAATCATGTTTTTTACTAGAAAATTAGACCGAAGAGCTAAAGGAGATATGATGGCAAGAATTGTGGAAGAATTCACTTGGTCAAAACGAAAAAATATTTTTAGTGAATTTGAAAGTGGTCAACCCGTTGCTCATCCATTCAATGATGGAACTTTTGATAGTTATGGTTCTGCAACGCTTTCTGTTGACAACAAAGAAATGATTATTTGTGCTTGTAAAGATGAGATGGTTAAAGGACAGAAATATCGCAACTGTGACCTTTATGTGACGTATTACGAAAAAACAGGAAAAGGTTGGCAAGATTACACATGGTCTCCTTTAAAAAACTTAGGGGAAGGTATTAACACCAAAGATGGTTGGGAAGCACAACCCACGCTATCCGCAGATGGAAACACCTTGTTTTACACGGCTTTACGACCTGATACTCGAGATAATGACATTTTTATTTCAGAACGCCTACCCGATGGCAGCTGGGGACCCTCGCGACCATTTGACGAAATCAATACCGCTGGAAAAGATAAAAGCCCATTCTTTCATCAGGATAGTGAAACATTCTACTTTGTAAGTTCAGTTTCGGAGGACCGAAAAGGAGTTGGGGGAACTGACATATTTTACATTAGAAAACAAGATGATGGTTCATGGTCTGAGCCTAAGAACATCGGATACCCCATCAACACTACAGATGATGAAATAGGACTTTTTGTTTCTACAGATGGCACTGAAGCTTACTTTTCGTCTCGCCAAAAAGGAGTGTGGAACATTTATTCGTTTGAATTATACGAGGAAGCTCGTCCTCAAAAAGTAGTTCTTGTGAAGGGAGAATTAATTGATGACAGCGGAGAACCAATAGTTGATGCTGAAATTGAAATTAGTTATGAAAACTCAGAAGAAGTAGAGCGAATCAAAGTAAACGGGAATGATGGAAAGTACGCAGCCATTGTAAAAGCTAAAGAGGAACAAAACGTAATGCTTTCGGTGAAAAAAGAAGGGCATGCCTTTGATTCTCAACTTATAGAAAAGGATCAATTAGCATTAGGTAAACCAATTACTTCCAAAGATATGGAGGTACGAAAAATCGAAGTAGGTATTCCCTACACGATCAACGATATTCTTTATTTAACTGCTTCCGCTGATCTTTCGAAGCGATCAAAATTTATCCTTCGAGAATTCGCGCGCTTTTTGAATGAAAATCCTTCACTACATATCACCATTCAAGGTCACACGGATGACGAAGGGAATCCAGCAAACAACTTAAAATTGTCTGACGAAAGAGCACAAGGAGTTAAGAATTATTTAATTGAACTCGGAGTTCAAGCTAATCGCTTAAATGCAAAAGGTTTTGGTCAAACGACTCCAAAAGTACCTAACGATAGTCCAGAGAACAAAGCTAAAAACAGACGTACGGATTTTGTGATAGAGTCAATAAAATAGTGGCGCGTTAGACAAATATGTGGCTTTGTAAAAAATAAAAGTGAGAGACTTAAATTTTTCTCATCAAGAGTCTCGCTGAAAGTCGGTGTTAAAGCTTAGATTCAGTTTCTGGTTGTTCAATGCGTTGGTCTCGTAAACTTCGATACATCAGACCAGCTGCTATAACAGGGCCTCCGAAACCAACCTCGAAATTAATCGCCCAATTATCACTGAGGAAATAACTTAAACCCGCTCTCACTCTAAAAGAAATTGGAGATGTAATATTCCATCCAGGATAATAATTTCCTACAGCAAAATTAGGATCCGTTGATTCGCTTCTCACGAGTCGCGAATTTGTCCCAATAGCAAGTCCACCGTACACATCTAAATCTTGTACATTTATGTCGTCCACATGATAGTTCATTCCGACTTGTATTCTAGTTCTGCGAATACCAAAGCTATTTTCATAACCATCCACATCAAAACTAACATCCCAAAAGTTATACATTCCTTCAAGCGTTAGACCGAAAATAGAGGTAAACATATATTCTACCTTTAGACCAAATGGAGCCACACCGAACAAAGAAACGTTATCATAATTAGGATTTGATGTATATCCGTTAACTAAATCTAGCACAAACAAATCCCAACTTGGGTATGACATAAACCCCGTAATTAGAAAGTCTCCGGAATTCAAGGTTGGAGGTAAAATCTCTTCACCATCAAACGTGCGATTTTGGGCTGAGGCATTATCTGTAAAAAATAGAGATAAA
>SKHH01000042.1 GCA_007117055.1 Lishizhenia sp.
CCCCAATGCGTGTCTGTAAACATTTGTGTTAGAGCCTTTGCAGCCATTGGACCACGCCATACAACCGCATTATCTGGATCAGTAAAAAATCCAATAGACATAATTGGAATACCGTAGGATAATACAGGTACCATTTTTTGTTCTCCATCCACATCAACCCCTTGAGGTCGTTCTCCTACAATATCGAACATTGTTGGCATAGACGGGCCGTATATATCAGCATCAACAATACCAACTTTATATCCTGCCTTTGCTAGTCCACCCGCTAAATTTGCCGTGACTGTTGACTTACCTACACCTCCTTTACCCGATGCAATAGCAACAATGTTTTTAACTTCGGGTAAAATTTTTCTTCGTGTAGCTTTGTCCTCCGCTGGAAGCCCTTTGATGGTTGCATTAACCTGTATATCGTCCCCTAAAACTCTTTTTAGTGTGAAGTTTAATGCTTCTTGCATTCTTTTTCTAGCATGCAATGCAGGATTTACCACGTTTACCGTTAATGAAACTGTGTTTCCATCTATCTTGAGATCTTCTACTAAATTCTGCGAAACAATATCCTTTTTTAAATCTGGCTCAATTACGTTACTTAATGCTTCTAATACTTTATCTCGTGTAATCTCCATAATCTTAATAATTCGTTTTAAGCTAATTACGCCTGGTTAATTTAAAACAACAAACCTATTTTTCAGCCTACAGCTACAAAGATAATACTTCGGATTTGGAAACATTCGTAAATCCTATTCATTTTTGTAATTTAGCGACACACTATCTGATTTATGAAAAACTCGCAAAAATGGAAAAACATTGTGGGGCCAGGAGTATTATTCGCGGCCACCGCTATTGGTGTATCTCATCTAGTGCAAAGCACTACCGCTGGAGCCGTTTTCGGGCTATCCTTACTTATCTTCGTAATTCTTGCTAATGTACTTAAATATCCCTTTTTTGAATTTGGTTCACGCTATTCGGCTGCAACTGGAAAAACGCTCATTGAAGGATATTACAACCTTCATCCTTCTTGGCTCGTGGTTTATATGCTAATTACAATTACCTCTATGTTCTTTGTAACCGCCGCCGTTGGCGTTGTGACAATTGGTTTTATGGAACATTTATTTGGTTTATCTCAACTCACAGGTTTTTCTAAAGCAACACACCTTTTATTATTTTTAATCTGTATCAGCATTCTTCTATTTGGAAAGTTCAATGCGTTGGAAAACATTACTAAAATCTTGGGGATTCTTTTGTTGATTACCACTATGATAGCTTTTTCTGCTACTATATGGAAAGGGCCTGCTACCGATGTATCCTTTTTTCCATCCATTGGTATAGAAGGTATGGCATTTTTAATTCCTCTCATGGGATGGATGCCTACAGCAATTGATTTATCCACTTGGAATAGTATGTGGACAGTTGAAAAAATAAAACAAACGGGCTACCACCCAACCGTAAAAGAAAGCGTAAAAGAATTTAGTGTTGGTTACTGGATATCGGCATGTTTAGCCATTATGTTTCTCATCATTGGTGCTTTTTTAGTTTACGGAACATCCGAAGAAGTTCCTGAAAGCGGAAAAACTTTTTCGGAATTTGTGGTTTCACTTTACACAAGTTCGATTGGAAATTGGGCTGGAATATTTATTTCCATCGCAGCATTTTCTATCATGTTTTCTACATTTATCACCGTACTTGACGGGTTTTCTCGAGCAATGAAAACATCCATTGAACTACTTCCAAAAAAGAACAATGTATTCAAATCAAAATCGAATCACCTAGAAAAAATAATGCTCTTAATCATTGGTATCGGTAGTTTGTTACTCATTCTTGGATTCGAAGAAAACCCAAAAGGATTTAAACTTCTGGTAAATACAGCTACCACGGTTTCCTTTCTACTCGCTCCCATCATAGCATTCCTCAACTTTAGATTAGTTCAACCTGATAAGATTGGAAAGCAACATAGCCCTTCATTATTATTAAAAGTAACTGCCTGGATAGGTATGGTGTACTTGATTTTGTTTAGTGGTTGGTTTTTAATTCAACTATTCTAATGAAGTAGATGATTTACTTTGCTTTTTAATTAAATAGATGGACTGAACAGCTAATACTATAAAAAAAGCAACTACGAAATGAATCAACGTGATTTTTGCATTCTCAGGATAAAGCATTTTTATGGCCAACGCAAAAGACATGCACGCCAGTAATTGAATGGTTGTAAATACCAAAAACATTCCTGCAAACGGCATTAATGAAAGTTTATCCTGAAAATAAAACAATGTTATACCAATTGCGTTTACAGCAATTAAACAAGCGTAGATCAACACGAAATTGGATGATGGTTCCATGCTAGGCAAGAAGGGTAAAAGCAGGTAATGTAAGGATATTAATAAAATAAAAAACCCAATGCTCCACAAGCTATCTTTCATCATCTTTACCCAGTTTTATTAATGCTTGAATCAATTGATACAAAGAAGCAAAGATGGCTACTAAAACAAACGTAATTGTTAAACCAGGTGTTTCGTGCTCTAATTTCTCATCTAACCATTTTCCAAAATAGGCTGCCAAAGTAATAACCACTGCCATTTGTATAGCAATACCCGAAAACTTTAAGTAATTCGCAACCCCTTGTTTTTCTTTGTTTTTATCTTCAGGCATAATTAATATACAACATCGTAGGACTCATCTTCCTTTTTTTTCTTGGTAGCTTCTTTTATGGACGACTTCGGTAATGAACCTGTTTGAACTGCGCCACCTAATTGAGCTCCATCTTCAATGACCAACCTAACGGAAGAAATTTTACCTTGAATTATCGCTGTTTTCCTCAATATCAACACATCATCAATTTTTATATCTCCTTCTATGTGTCCTTCAATCTCTGCTTCTAATGCTGTAAGATCCCCCTTCAAGGTGCCGGCTTGCCCTAAAACAAACTTTCCTTTACATTGAATGGTTCCTATCACATCTCCATCCACACGCAAATTACTTTCCGTAGTTAAATCTCCATTTACCTTTGTCCCCTCAACTAATCGGTTTAATCTTTCTGGACTATCTGTTGCCAGCTTCTTTTTATCCCCTTTAAACATCGTTTAATAATTATTTTTGAAAAACATTTCGTACTCCTCTAGTTTTTTATCCCTCATCATCACCTTGAAGTTAGCTGGAGAAATATATATTAACTTCTTATTTCTCAAGTCTCCAAGATACTTCTTCGTTTTACCAAAATCTCTTACGTATTCAGCCGCATGATTAGCATCTCTAAACTCCTCAATTTTTATAAAGGTAGTGTTTTTATCATAAATTTGTGTTGAAGGCCTTAAACGATCTCTACTAAAAAATTCACGTGTAAAATCCGATACTTTTGTAGCAACTTCTCTCACATCTTCTTTACTGTCTAAATAAATCAAAACCACCATTTTATCTTTATAACTAAAATCAAAAATATCCGCTCCTACATCAAACTCAAACCCTTCAAAATCCGGGACTCCGTCATTAATTAATTGAATCATCTCAGCCGCTCTTTCAGCCACTCTAGTATCTGGAAACTCCTCAATAGCTTGCTCTAATACAGGTAAAAGAGATGATTTATCATTATTTATTCGACCCATTGCCATTGCTTTTAATAGAAAATACTCCGCTCTAAATTTATTATCTGGTTCGTCATCGATTACATTTTCTGCTTTTAAAATAACTGGGAAGTACAACCCTCTTTCAAAACGCTCCACACTTCGCAAATAATCCTTTAATGCAAGTGCGTCCATTTCTTTCTTCTTAATAAAATAATCAGGATCTCTCAGGTAATTAGCATAATCACTATTTGGGTAATTTGTTAATATGTAATTCTTATTTACCTCTGCTTTTGAAGTTTGGGTCTTTTCGAACATTTTATACAACTCAAAGGCAGATGTTACATTATACTCGTTTTCTACTCCGTGATCAATTACACGTTGAAATTGTTTTGCTCCTAATTGAGGCTCATTCAACTCTTCGTTGTAGATTCTTCCAGATTTATACAAGGCGGCTAATAAGCGTTCGTTACTCAATGCCATTGCAGAATCAGTAACAGGAATAGAATTCATTAAAATATCGGTGGTTAATTCCTCCAAAGGAACTTGGCTTGGATCTACTGTTGCAGGGTCGTACACTTCTTGCTCCAAGTCTCCAACATCAACATCTCCTTCGAGCTCCTCCTCATCAAATGAAGCGATAAGCTCCTTTGTAGATCTGCGCCAATGATCTTCATTTTCTCGTTGTCCCCACATTTGTCTAAACTCTTCAAATCCTTCATTCATGGCCTTCATATTATTGAAGTAAAATTTGTTACCTGCTCCACTTTGCGCTGCCTGTTGCATTTGAAGTTCTCTCAACTGAGCTGCTCTTTGTGCCTCTTTCTCTTTACGAATTCGCTCCTCTTCTTTAAGTTTTTCTATAACTCCCTCTAAAAACGCTTCTCTCTCCTCTTCTGACATACGAGCAATTCGCTGAACACTATCCTCAAAATCTACAATCGTCACATTATTCACTAGCTCGGATAATTGTTCCGCTTTATTAACTATCAATTCATAATTTGCATAATCTTCAGGAATTACCCTTGCCGAACTATCATAATATTTTTGTGCTGCTACATAGTTACGTTCTTCAAACGTAATATCACCTAGTTTTTCATAACTAATTCCTTTTTGACGATTATTATTGATCGAATAAAAAACAGAGCGTCCAAGGTAATACTTGGCTTTATCCACATCTGGACGAGTTAATTCAACCGAGGCCATTGCAAAATAAATTTGATCTTTATACTCCAAATATTTTTGCTCTTTAAGCATTTTTTGAAGCTCCATGATAATCTCGTTCTCACTTTTTCCTCCAACCATAGCTCTATTAATTTTTGCATTAAATGCCATTTCAAAAGGTGCGTTTTTTTTAATAGAAGCTGTGTAAAAGTCTCGAGCTGCTTTATCATCACTTTTCTGTAGTAACTGACCAATGATAAAATTAATTCTAGCTTTTTGTTCTTTTTTTCTTGCGTGTTTTAGCGATTCTTTAAGGTGATAAATTGCCTGTGAATCTTCATTTCTTCTTAAGGCTAACTCTGCTTTAGTAGTCGCAATTTCGAAGTGAAGTTTTTTAGGAAAATAAGGTGCAAGATCACCCGACCTATTTTGTTTTCTCAACTTTCTCAATTTTCTTCGATACATAAAACCACTTTTCCCTTGAGAATCAGATAAGAATACACCATATCTATTATCTAACTTTTGAAGTGTTCTATTCGCCTCGGCTAAAAGGTTTAATTCTATTTGTGCCTTCGCTTCCCAGAGTTGAGCAATATACGTAGAAGGACGATCGGCATAAAACTTCCTCACATATTCAAAAGTCTCTAATGCGTTTTGATAATCTCTTCTGATGAAATGAGCTTTCCCGATTAGTAGCCAATTCATATCAATCCAACGGGCATACTCTGTCTTTTTTTTCGAAGGTTTAGAGGCTGTTGGCATACTATGCTTCGTAATTACATTTCTACACTTTGAAATCGCCGTATCTACAATCGGATAAAACTCTACCACGTCTTCTTCATTTGGAAGTAATTCAATGGGTAATACACGGGTAAAATCCTCTCTGAAGACCCTTCGGTATTCAAACAAACCTAAATTAATCAGCTCTCTTGCATTAAAATACCCATTATATTTAGCTGTTGTGCTGTGATAAGTACGATTAATAAAAGTATTTTTTTCTGTAGAACACGCAAGTAGGGTAACGCTCACAACAAGCATTATCAAAACTCTCTTAAAAAACAAACTTGACGCTTTATTCATACTATGAAACCATAACCTCCATCAGTAGTATAACTGAAAACATACAAAAATATTATTCTAATTCCATTTAAACGAGAATAAAAACTAATAATTTGAATTGAAGCGTTACAAAAAAAAAGAGACCACCCAGTATGGATAGCCTCTTCACTTACATTACCATAAAATTATTAGTCACAATTTTTACTCAACTCTGTTCGAAATGCAATTTTCACATCTGGCCAAAGTTTAGATTCTGTATCTCCGTTTTCGATATCTGTGTGCAACCCTTCACATTCTGTATTCAGCGCCTCTAAACCAGCTGAAGCATTCCAATTTAATACATCAATCTCAGTATTATACGTAAAAACATTATCTTCTAATGAATATTCACCTTTCACTTCTTGAGTAATTTCATTCATGGTGATCTCTAGTGTAGCAACCCCATCATCACCTAAATCTACTACTTTACCATTAATCAACTCTGTAGACGCTAAACTTCCAAAAAAGAAATCTTGAATTTTTTGATTTCTACTTGGGTCATTCGTTTCAGTGGACGTAATAGGAATCGAAAATGAAAGCGAAGAAATAATTGCTCTAGGATCACCTCCTGTCTTATCCCCTTCTACGTTAATCGTTTTAAATGCCCCTCCAACACCTGCTTTTCTTAAAAACTTATACGCCGTCCACTCTAATGAAGTTGTTGCTTCGTTAAATGTGTAAATACAATTCTCTACTTTTTGACTATCTTGTTCCGGACTAACTGCATCATTTGTTTCCTCCGATGCACAACTTCCAATAAGAAGTCCAAGCACTAAAAATGTGTATACTTTTTTCATAATTTCTTTTTTTTACGAAAATAAAATAAAAACTTACAAGTTAAACTCCTCAG
>SKHH01000072.1 GCA_007117055.1 Lishizhenia sp.
AGTTGGATTATTGGCTTGAGAAATTTGCTATTGAAGACTGGAAAAACAAACGCATTGAAGAATTATCCAAAGGAATGGCCCAAAAAGTACAATTTATTTGTGCGGTAATTCACCAACCGGATGTGCTTATTCTCGACGAACCATTTAGCGGTTTTGACCCTTTAAACACCAAGTTAATTCGAAACGAATTATTGGAATGGAAAGCACAAGGAAAAACAGTGATTTTATCTACCCACAATATGGAAAACGTGCAAGAAATCTGTGACCGAGCTGTACTGTTAAATAAAGGAAGCGTAGTTTTAGAAGGAGATGTGGATGCTTTAAGAAACGAAAGAAAAAAAGAACTGTATCGCATAACGTTTTCAGGGAATATGATTGCTTTTGCGAATGCATTGTGGGTAGGATACGAAATAGTGGAGAAAAAAGTAATTTCAGATACTGTGTTTAGCGTCGTGGTTAAAATGAGAAGAGAAAATACCTTTAATAACTTTTTACAAACGATTATTCCTCATGTTGAAGTAATTACAGCACATCAAGTATTGCCAACCATGGAAGAAATTTTTATTGAAGAAGTAAACCAATTAAATACCAAAAGTCATGCGTGATATTAAAATCATCTTGTGGAGAGAAATGAAAGAACGTGTATGGAGTAAGCCCTTTTTGTTAATGGCTGTTTTGGGGCCAGTGTTGGTATTAACAGGTGTTTATATTTTGTTTGCTGTAGGGGGTAAGGAAAAACAAAGCTGGAAGGTGCTCATCATGGATAAAAACGAGTTGTTTTCAAACCGCTTAATGCCAAAACAAGACCCTCATTTTTCTTTTGACTTTATTAACGAATTTGTCGATTACGATCAGTTTGCTTCATTGGAACGATTTAGCGACTATGATATGTCCATTTGGATCAATGAAAAGCTGTTTTCCAATAAAAAAGTGATTGTTTCTTACCGTGAATTGCCCTCACAAGAGGTGCAACGAAAAATAGTTTATTATTTGGAAAGGCGAATGGATGAGGTAATGGTGGAGCAATTCACCAATTTATCACTGGGTCAGTTTAGAGAAATAAAACAACCTCTAACTATTTCATTTAAAAACGCTTATGACCCTCGAAATGAAACATCCTATTTAGCCGGTTGGGTAGGTTTTGCTTTTGGTGGTTTCATTATGTTGTTTGTTTTCCTGTTTGGAATGACGATTTTAAGAAGTGTTTCCAACGAAAAAACGAATCGAGTAGTAGAAGTTGTTCTAGCAACAACACCTGCCCGTTCTTTATTGACGGGTAAAATTTTAGGCATAGGGTTTTCTGCGTTGTTGCAATTTATCATTTGGATTGTAGTGATTACAATCGGGTTAGTGATTTTTAAGCAAACCGCTTTTCCCAATACTTTTGACCCGTCTTTTATTGCAGAGCAAATAACTGACGCTGAGAACCAGAAATCATTTCGTTTAGGAAGTGACGCACACAACAATTTTGTAGATTTGATTTATCGTCAAATTAACTTTCCAATAATGCTCACGTTTTTTGTGTTGTTTTTTACTGGCGGGTACTTATTCTACGGTTCTTTTTTTACAGCAATTGGTGCTTCAATGGGTTCGGAGTCAGACGGTCAACAATACATTATTCCTGTTACACTATTATTGTTCGGGGCGTTGTTTAGTGGTTATTTAGCCATATACTATCCCTCTAGTTCTTGGACGACTTTCTTTTCGTTTTTACCTTTTACATCCCCCGTTGTTATGATGATTAAATTAGCAAATGGATTTATGGAAGGAACGACTTGGCAGTTATTTTTATCGTTATTTTTGGTGTATACTTTTGCTGCGCTGACATTGCTGATCGCAGCAAGGATATATAAAAACGGAATACTTCAATTTGGACACCGATTAAAAATAAAACACTTCATTCAATGGCTTAAATAAAATGAAAGGAGCAGTAATAGACTTAGGAACAAACACCTTTAACTTACTTGTTTTTAAAAAAAAGGGTGATCAGCTTCATGTGTTGCATAACGAAAGGGTTCCTGTCGGTTTGGGAATGGGGGGTATTAATGAAAAAATTATTGCTCCCGAAGCTTTTGAAAGAGGGGTGAAAACCATAGAGGTATATGTAAAAAAAGCCCATTCATTTGGCGTTACAAACATCCGAGCTTTTGGAACCTCAGCAATGCGTGATGCGCGAAATGTTAAATCTTTTGTAGAAGAAGTGTTTTCAAAAACAAATTTACAAATAGAAGTCATTGATGGAATAAGAGAGGCAGAGTTGATTTATAAAGGAGTGCAGTCCATTCATACGTTTGAAGAAAAGAGCTGCATTATGGATATAGGTGGAGGAAGCACCGAGTTTATTTTTGTTGAAAACCAGCAAATAGTTGCAAGTCAAAGTTTTAATATTGGTGTTTCTAGGCTTCTTCAAGGGCTTGATTTATCCGATCCTTTAAATGAGCAAGACATCACATTAGTGGAAGAGTTTTTATCCTATAAAACAGGAACCTTTTTTCAAAAAAACAGTGCTTCTACTTTGATCGGGTCATCCGGTAGCTTTGAAACCTTTTATACCCTTATGGGGCTTCGAGAACCAATTTCTGAAAACGAAATCACAGCGTTTGATTTTGATCAGTTAATGACGGTTTTAGACGAGCTTATTCAGTCGACTCAAGCGCAAAGAGATACATGGGATAACATCATTGAAATCCGTAAAAAAATGATACATATCGCAGCGTTAAAAACACGATGGGTTATTGAGCAATTCGGAATTAAACAGGTTTATGTATCCCCAGCGTCTTTAAAAGAAGGAGTGATGTCTGAAATGATAATAACATAAAAGTTTTACGTAATTTAGAAATCTATTTAATCCCATAACATGAATAAACCAAGTGTTGATTTATTACAAAGTTTAGAAAACAAATTAAAATCTGCTAACATTCGTTCTCCCTACCTTCGTGCTACTGTTGGAAGAAGTAGAAACCGTGTTGATGCTAAGGCGATTGACTTATTAACGGAGGAGGGAGAAAACAGATTAACCACAGCGCTTTTAAACGACTTGCAAAACGCGGAAAAAGGAGGCGCTTTTAAAACTTCGTTAAAAATAGTCAGTGCAAACGCAGCGAAAAAGACGGAAGAAGAGCGTTTTCAGATGGACACCTTGATTACGCGCTTAAAAAACATTCATTTTGATCAAGAGGAGGACTTTTTAGAGCATGGAACACGTAGCTTTGGCTTTGGTTACCCTTTGATTTCGTTACGAAGTAAACAAGATAAAAACCGAGTGTTATTGGCGCCTTTATTTATTTGGAGTTTATCGATTGAACCAGAACCGAATAACCATAATGCTTACGTCGTGTCGAGGAGTAATGACCACCCGATTATTTTAAACCCTCAATTTGTTGCTTTTTTGGAAAACGATTATGGTTATACGCTAGAAAAAATTCCTGAAGAATATTTTGATAATGATTGTTTAACCAAAGAAGAGGTAGCCACATTAGTAGAAAAAATAGCAGATTTATTAAATGCTACGGTTGTTTCAGATGAAAATGGTATGGAATCCATAAAGGATTTGGATTACTATTCAAGAATGATGGATAACCAACCTATTATTTATCCTTCAGGGATTTTTACGCTTTTTAAGTCAAATAAAGAAAGCATTGTTGACGATTACCACAAAATGATTCAGGGTCTAGACGACATGATGTTTGACGACCCGAATATTTATCAGCCTTATCAAGAAGACTATTTTTCTTCTGTACCGCTAGACCCAAGTCAGGAAGGAATTTTAAGAAATATTACAGACCATAAAAAAGTAATCATTCAAGGTCCTCCAGGTACAGGGAAAAGTAACTCTTTGACAGGAATTATTTTAAATGCACTAGAAAACAGTGCTAAAACATTAGTGGTCTGTGAAAAGAAGACGGCGTTGGAGGTAATCGCTTCTAACCTTACAGAAAAAGGGCTAGATGAATTTTGTGCTGTAATTGACAATGTAAACAGTGACCGTCAAAAGCTAGTAAGGGCACTAAGAGAACGTTTTGATGAGCGCAAATACAAGGAGGCTTCTACCATAAGTTTATCAGAATACCATAATAGCAAATCACAGTTTCAGCTTGTTTACACGGAGCTTCAGGAAAAATACGGAAACTTGCTTGTGCGTGTGTTGGGAGATATGAGCTGGAAAGACTGCATTGGTAACTACTTGCAGGCGAAAAGAAAATCAGAATCCAGTGAGTTGTTGTCGGTAGGAACAATGCCAAATGAGATGACCGAAGAAACGTTTTTCAAAGGGTTAAACGCGGTTAAAGAAGGGGCTTTTTTAAGAGAGAACTGTTCTGAAAGCAGGGCTGTCTTTGATGTATTAAAAGCATCTCTTTTTACGGAACCTTCTTTAACGACCTCAAATTTGAGGTCGTTAGAGTCAAGTTTAAAAGAAAAGTATGAAAAAGCGACACCAATTATAACACAAGCCCAAAAATTTACTCAAGAAAACACACAAGAAGATATTGAGGGTTGGTTAAAACCAAGTGCTCTAAAAAAACTTGTAGCCTTATTTAGCGGTTCTTTAAAGCGTTCAATTTCTGAAGCGAAAGAATTGAAGGAGGGCTTAGCGGTGATTGAAAAGTCGTTTGATACAGTGTTTAGTGGACAGAATAATTCAAATCATTTTCATGAAAAGGTAGAGGCGCTAATTAACCGTTACAAACAGCTAGAGCAATTACTAACATCTTATTCTGATTTTAGAAACTATTATGCTTGGCGTTATTTTTATGATAACGGTACTTTAAACTTTCACAAAGAGCTATTTGATGCGCTAGAAGGAATTTCTACCAATCAATGGGAGAGTGAATACAGAAAATGGTTTTTGAATCTGATTTTAGAAGAAAAAGAAGTAGAGCTGGGAGACTTTCCAACAGATGAGCGTTCATTGAGTAGAATAAAAGAAATGGACGACAAAATTGATCACCAGCAAGATAGTTCTATACGCACTATATGGTATGCGCATCAGCAAAAAGCGATGAAAGACAGAACCTTGCAAAGTATGCGTTTGTTATTTAATCTGAGGGCGAACAGTACCTTTCGCAAAAGAAACTCTTTACGACAACTGATGCACGATGAGTTTGATTTAATTACAGCTTTTTTTCCTGTAATTTTAGTGAATCCGTCGGTATGTAGTTCGATTTTTCCATTAAAACCAGGATTGTTTGATTTGGTTATTTTTGATGAGGCTAGTCAGTTGAGATTAGAGGATACGTTCCCAGCGTTATTGAGGGGGCGTTTTCAAGTAATTTCAGGTGATATTCATCAAATGCCGCCTTCAACACACTTTAGAGGAGCAGCTTCTGATGCAGCAAACAAATCTTTAGAAGATTTAGAAGACGATGTGGTTTTTTCTGAGGAAGAAAGTTTATTAACATACGCTCAGAATTCCGATTTTGAGTTTAATTACTTGGACTTTCATTACCGTTCACAGCACCCCCATTTGATTGATTTTTCAAATGCTGCGTTCTATGGAAAAAGACTGGTTCCTATGCCACCCTCTTATAAAGGAAAACCTATTATTTTGAGAGAGGTTGGTGGAATTTATGAAGATAATAAAAACGAAGGAGAAGCGCACGAAATTATTCGCTTATTATTTGAAGAAATACAACCAAATGAGAAAGGAGAGTATCCATCAATTGGTGTGGCAACATTTAATATGAAACAGCAGCGGTATTTATGGGAGCGTATTTGGAGTTTAGCCGATAAAGATGATGCTATTCGAGAAAAGTTAGCTCGATTAGAGTCTGCTGGTTTCTTCATTAAAAACCTAGAAAATATTCAAGGGGATCAACGAGATATTGTTATAATTTCTACAACTTTTGGGGTGCGTCCAGATGGGCGCTTCATTCAAAACTTTGGACCCATAAATCAAGACAAAGGGTATAAGTTACTGAATGTAATTGTGACGAGAGCAAAACAACAAATGTATATCGTTACTTCCATTCCGAGTGAGTTTTATAGCAATTACAGAAGTGATATTATGACCAAAGGAAATACAGGAAAAGGTATTTTCTATGCTTATTTAAATTATGCAAAGTTTTGCTCGGAAGGAAACGAAAGTGCACGAGTAGAATTGCTTCAGTTTTTATTGCAAGACAAACAGGAGGAGACAGCTCAGCCTTCACAAGATCCCGATAATTTTTTAACAGAATCTGTATTTGAAGAAGAGGTACTAGAAGAATTGTTGCAATTTGTTTCGGCTAATCGAATTGAAACGCAATTTCAACTTGGTGGTTTTCGCTTAGATATGGTAGTAAAAAATTCAGACGGTTCACCAAACGTGGTGATAGAATGTGATGGTAAAACATACCATAGTAGTAAAGTTGCATATCGCTATGATTTACACCGTCAAAGTATCTTGGAAAGACATGGGTTAAAAGTATACCGCATTTGGTCGACCAATTGGTGGAGAGAAAAAGACAGAGAAGTGCTAAAGTTAAAACGTTACCTTGAAGAACACGGACTGGTAGGGTAGTCGTTTTGTAATTTATTTATAAGATATGCGTAACATTCGCTGCGAAGAGCTTAATGGCTATGGCGAGCAAAATGATACCAAAAACTTTTTTAACAATTGCAATTCCACCAGGACCTAATAAACGTTCGATTCTTCG
>SKHH01000207.1 GCA_007117055.1 Lishizhenia sp.
ATTCAGCGGGCTTTTTTTATGTTCTAAAATTCAAAAAACAATGCACTATTCATTTAAAACAAATTTGGTAAAAACACTCAGTGACACCTTCACTCCTGTGGGGTTGTTTTTAAAGTTAAGAGACCGTTTTCCGCACAGTTTCTTACTCGAAAGTTCGGAGTACAATACGAAGGAAAACAGCTTTTCTTACTTGTGTTTTGATCCCATTGCCACTTTTAAAGCAACCACCGAAAAAGTAACTCAAGAATTTCCGAATGGAGATAAGTTAGAAACCCCAGTAAAAGGAGAAAACATAGCCTCTTTGTTGCATGAGTTTTCGCAACAGTTTAAGACGGAACGGCATGATTTGGGTTTCGTGACAAGTGGACTTTTTGGTTATACCTCCTACAATGCTATTCCGCTATTTGAAGATATAAACTTCCGTCATAGGGACTTTGACCTACCACTTATTCACTATCACTTTTTCCGTTTTATCATTGTGTTTAATCACTTCAAAAACGAGTTGTTTATCGTAGAACAACAAGCGCCAAATGAGCCTTCAAAAATGAAAGAGATAGAGCATTTCATTACGAACCGTTCTGTACCCACTTTTCCCTTTGCAACAGTGGGTCAAGAGAAGTCCAATTTTTCCGATGATGAATTTCTTGAGAAAATAAAAATAGGGAAAAAGCATTGCTTCTTGGGCGATGTATTTCAAGTTGTTTTTGCACGAAAGTTTCGACAAAAGTTTAAAGGCGACGAATTCAATGTATATCGTGCACTACGCTCCATAAATCCATCTCCTTACCTTTTTTACTTTGATTATGGAAGTTTTAAATTATTTGGCTCTTCGCCAGAAGCACAATTGACAATACATAATCACAAAGCCACGATTAACCCAATAGCAGGTACGTTTAAACGAACAGGAAATGTAGCGGAAGATAATGCCTTAGCAGAGGAGTTATCAAACGATCCTAAGGAAAATGCAGAACATGTCATGTTAGTAGATTTGGCACGAAACGATCTAAGTGTGTTGAGTAAAAATGTGGCTGTTCAAAGCTTTAAAAAAGTTGAATTTTACTCCCATGTTATTCACCTTGTATCCAAGGTTACTGCTCAATTAGAAAAAAATGTTAACCCAATAGAAGTATTAGGACATACCTATCCAGCGGGCACTTTATCTGGAGCACCTAAATACAAAGCGATGGAGTTAATCGACAAACACGAACCAGAGAGTCGCGGATTTTATGGGGGTGTAGTAGGAATAATTGGATTAGACGGCAGCTTTAATCACGCGATTTTTATTCGCTCATTTTTGAGCCGAAACAACACCTTACATTATCAAGCTGGATGCGGAATTGTGTCCAAATCAGAAGAACAAAGTGAATTACAAGAAGTAGCCAATAAGCTGGTGGCATTGCGAAAAGCAATTGCACTTGCAGGTGAAATATAACTAACATTAAAAAATGAAATAATGCGCATATTAGTAGTAAACAATTACGATTCATTCGTGTATAATCTCGTCCATATTTTATATGAATTGGGTGTTCAAGACATCGAAGTAGTAAAAAACGACAAAATAGACATCAACCAAGTACAACACTTTGAAAAGCTCTTGCTCTCCCCTGGACCTGGAATACCTGAAGATGCTGGATTAATGCCAGAAATCATTCAAAAATTCAGTCATCAGAAGAGCATATTAGGTGTTTGTTTAGGACACCAAGCCATTGCTGCTCATTTTGGTGCTCCTTTATTTAATTTGAAGTCTCCATTACACGGTGTATCTTCCCAAATATCTCATTTTGAAAACGATTACTTTTTTCAAAACGTACCCAGTAACTTTAAGATCGGTCACTACCATTCATGGGCGGTTTCCAATGAACTACCAGCAGAATTGGAGGTTACAGCAACGGATGATTCGGGAATGATTATGGCACTAAAACATAAAACCTTCGATGTTCGAGGGGTTCAATTTCACCCTGAATCCGTGTTGACGGAGCACGGTAAGACCATGTTATTCAATTGGATTAATCATAAATAATTTATTAAAATGAAAGAAATTTTAGAATACCTGTACGAACATGGAACTTTTTCTTACGAGAAGGCCAAAGAAATTTTAACCAATATGGCAGCGGGTTCATACAATGATGCACAAGTAGCGTCGTTTATTACGGCCATCATTATGCGGAAAATTACCTTAGAAGAACTCAAAGGGTTTAGAGATGGGTTAAAAGAGTTGTCCACACAAGTAGATTTATCTGCTTATCGTCCTATGGATGTATGTGGAACAGGAGGAGATGGAAAGAACACATTTAATATTTCCACATTGAGTGCTTTTGTCGTAGCTGCATGTGGAATTCCAGTTGCCAAACATGGAAACTATGGTGTATCGTCCGTTTCTGGTTCATCCAATGTGTTGGAGCATTTAGGTATGCGTTTTCAAACAGATCCGCAATTGATAGAACAACAGCTAAAAGAAACCAATTTATGTTTTTTACATGCTCCTTTGTTTCATCCAGCGATGAAAAGTGTCGCGCCAGTGCGTAAACAGTTGGGCGTTAAAACTTTTTTTAATATGCTCGGACCACTTGTGAACCCCGCCTCTCCAACAGTTCAGTTGGTAGGAGTATTCAACTTGGAATTGGCACGTTTATATCATTACCTGTTTCAAGCAGAAGAAATGCAATTTAGCATTATTCACGGCCATAATGGCTTTGATGAAGTTTCATTAACCGATACTTGTCGCATCATTTCCAACGATGAAGAACTCGATATTGAACCCAGTTATTTTTCGTATGATTATTTGAAGGAAGAACAACTAAAAGGAGGAGACACTGTTGCTTCATCGGCTCAATTATTTATGCATATTTTGAATGCAAAAGGAACAGAAGCACAAAATAGCGTAGTAATTGCCAATAGTGCTTTAGCCATAAAGACCTATTTTCCCAAGCTTTCTATTCAAGAGGCAAAAGAACAAGCAGAAACAGCTTTGTTGGGAAAAAAAGCACTCGAAGTATTTCATCAATTAAAAAAACTAGCATGACTATTTTAGACACTATTGTTGTAGCTAAAAAAGAAGAAGTTGCAACAAAAAAGAAACACTCCCCTATTGTTGAAATGGAAAAATCTCCGTATTTTAAGGCGAGCTGTTATTCATTAAAAGAACACATAAAAGACCCCTCGAAACAGGGGATTATCGCAGAATTCAAACGAAGATCTCCTTCAAAAGGCATCATCCATGAAGGCGCTTGTCCAAAAACAATTACACAAGGGTATATCCAAGCCGGGGCATCAGTTTTATCGGTGTTGACAGATCACTCGTTTTTTGGCGCACAAGAAAATGATTTTTCTATTGCTCGTGAATCGAATTCATCTCCCATATTGCGCAAAGAATTTATAATTGACGAATACCAAGTCATAGAATCAAAAGCCATGGGTGCAGACGCTATTTTACTCATTGCTAAAATTCTTACCGTTGCAGAAATTAAGAAATTTGCAGGTTTGGCAAAAAACTTAGGTATGGAAGTTTTTCTTGAAACACATAACGAGCAAGAAGTGCGCCATGCTGCTGATTTGGAAGTTGATTTGATAGGGATTAACAATAGAAACTTAAACACCTTTGAAGTAGATGTAGAAAATAGCATACGACTTGCGCAACAGTTACCTCCACACGTACTTAAAATTGCAGAAAGTGGAATTAGTTCAGTTCCTCTATTCAACACCTTAAAAGAAAATGGATTTGACGGCTTTTTAATAGGTGAGTATTTTATGAGAGACCCTCAACCCGCAGAAAAATGTAAATCATTCATTCAATCTTTAGCGGTATGATTATAAAGGTATGTGGCTTAAAATACCAAGAGAACATTGAAGAATTGTCGCTTCTGAATTTGGATATGATGGGGTTTATTTTTTATGCAAAATCGAAGCGCTTTGTAGGAAATACATTGGAAAAATCGATACTAAAGGATCTACCTGAACACATCAAAAAAATAGCCGTTGTTGTAAATGAAACAATTGAAAATTGTATTGCAATTATGCAGGAATATCCATTTGATTACTTACAGTTACACGGTGATGAATCCGCTACATATTGCGCGCAAATTAAATCGGAAGGAATTGCCGTAATAAAAGCGTTTAGTGTCGATGAGCAATTTGACTTTCAGTTAACAACGGCATATGAACCCCATTGCGATTATTTTCTGTTTGATACAAAAGGCAAAGAAAAGGGAGGGAATGGTGTTGCATTTGATTGGAGTGTTTTAAACAACTATATGGGTAAGCTTCCTTTTATTCTCAGCGGAGGATTAGGACCGTCGAATATAGAAAGAGCTACTCAAATTCCACATAAAAAAATGATAGGATTGGATATCAATAGCCAACTTGAAGAATCACCGGCATTGAAATCTGTTCCGTTAACAGCAGAAATTATAAACTATGTAAAAAAGATGTAAGATGATGAAATTTAAACCAACAGAAAACGGGTTTTATGGAGAATTTGGTGGGGCATTTATACCAGAAATGTTATACCCTAATGTGAAAGAACTCCAAGAGAAATACCTTGATATCATTTATTCGGATGAGTTTCAAAAAGCATTTAAGGATCTTTTGAAAGATTATGTTGGAAGGCCCACACCGCTTTTTTACTCATCAAATCTTTCAGCACTTTTAGGCGCCCAAATCTATTTAAAAAGAGAAGATTTAAATCATACTGGAGCGCATAAAATCAATAATGCTATCGGTCAAGTCTTGTTAGCTAAAAAGCTCAATAAGAAACGAATCATTGCTGAAACAGGAGCTGGACAACACGGAGTTGCTACCGCTACAGCTTGCGCATTGCTCAATATCGAATGCGTGATTTTTATGGGTGAGATAGATATCCAGCGACAAAAACCAAATGTGGAGCGTATGCAAATGTTGGGGGCAAAGGTAGTAGCGGCAACAAGCGGAAGTAAAACCTTAAAAGATGCAACGAATGAAGCCATAAGAGAATGGATTAATAATCCGGTAGATACGCATTATGTTATTGGGTCAGTGGTAGGGCCACATCCATTCCCGGATATGGTAACGCGATTTCAGTCGATTATAAGCGAAGAGATTCGTGTTCAGCTATCCGAGAAAACAGGAAATCCAGATCCAGATTATGTAATTGCGTGTATTGGAGGAGGAAGCAATGCTATTGGAGCGTTTTATCATTTTATCGATAACGGTAAAACAAAATTAATAGCTGTAGAAGCTGGTGGTGAAGGAGTTACTAGCGGAAAGACAGCTGCCACAATTGCTTTAGGTAAAAAAGGGATTATCCATGGAAGTAAAACGTATTTAATTCAAACAAACGACGGTCAAATCTTTGAGCCTCATTCCATTTCAGCAGGATTAGATTATCCCGGTATTGGTCCTGTGCATGCCTATTTGCATGATAAAGGTAGTGTGGAAGTGGTAAGTGTTACAGATAAGGAAGCGCTTGATGCGGCATTCCAATTGACAAAATTAGACGGAATTATGCCCGCATTAGAATCGGCACACGCATTAGCTCACCTAACAAAGATGAACTTAAATAAAAAAGATGTAGTCGTAGTTAATTTATCCGGAAGAGGAGATAAAGATATGCAAACCTTTCAAAAGCACCATAGCCATGAAGAATAGAATAGAACAACTAATGGAGACAAAATCAAAGGATATTTTGTCGATTTATTTTACAGCGGGTTACCCACAGTTGGAAGACACGCTTTCACTCGTTCAACACCTTGATAAAGCTGGGGTTGATATGATAGAAATTGGATTTCCATTTTCAGATCCACTAGCAGATGGTCCAGTAATTCAAGCTAGTAGCCAGCAAGCAATAGCAAATGGAATGAGTTTAAAAATAGTATTTGATCAATTGCGTACTCTGCGGGAAAAAACCAATATTCCAGTGTTATTAATGGGTTATTTGAATCCGATTTTACAATATGGTGAAAAGGAATTTTTAACAACATGCCACGAAGTAGGAATCGATGGTTTAATCATTCCGGATATGCCTATTGACTATTACCATGACCATTTTGAAGAAAATTGCCGCTCATTAGGATTATCGAATATCTTGTTAATCACCCCAGAAACGACCGAAGAACGAATACACTATATTGATCGTCAAACAACGGGGTTTATTTATATGGTATCTAGTAACAGCATAACAGGAGTAAACACAAAATTTAATGCCACTACAGCGTATTTCGAACGAATTCGACAAATGAATTTAAGGCATCGCACAATGATTGGTTTTGGAATAAACAATCATGAAAGCTTTCTAAAAGCGTGTAATTATAGTTCGGGCGCGATAATCGGAACAGCGTTTATTCAACATATTACAACACATGGAACGAGTTTTGAATCGGTTGAAGCTTTTGTAAAAAAAATAAAGTTCTAACAACCTGTTTTCCCAATTTCAACGCATGACTAATTCGTATAAATCACGTATTTTTGCAAAGCATTAACACCCGCTGAGTATTGATTTGTGAGAATCATTCTGACCGTCTTAGTTCTATGGTTAAATACAACGGAGAGAGTTGATGTAGAAGTAGCAGAAATGCTTGTTTAATAAGAAATAAATGAAAAATAA
>SKHH01000046.1 GCA_007117055.1 Lishizhenia sp.
GAACCATAAAAATTTAAGTTATCAAACTAATAGGAACAATTCGTAGAAGTAGATTTGAAAATAGGTATCACCCTCGAATGGGGCGTTTGTGTGCCCAAGTAACACGTATTCAAAAACACATTTTGGGTATTCCATTTAAAACGATACATAAATACCGAGAGACCTATTCGGGAGAAGTAAAAGATTGTGAGGATATAATAATTAGTGAAATTAAAGATAAATAATTTAGCTTTTGAAATCCTTTAAACAATATAGTTGTATGATGGCATTACTTTTTCCATCTATATTGTTTGGACAAAACTACCTTTATTCATTCGAAAAACTTTACACACCGCATTCAGCTAATATTCATCCAGCAAGTGGCTATCTTCATATTTATGAAGATATGGCAGTTATTCACGGTAATTCTAGAGGTGTGGACTACTTCATTTATGGAGAGGTTCGGAATTTTAAAAAGAAAATGAAATCTGAAAAGTTTTTTACTTCATTTTATGTACAAGGACAAAAAGTTTCTTTAGGTAAAGTGAGTTCCTTTGAAATTTTTGAAAATGACGAAGGTCAAATCATTGTACATTTTTTCAAAAAGCTTGGTGACTTGGATGTTTTCTTTATTGCAAAACAACACGATACCTCGGAAATCACCAGTCTTTTATTTGAGGATTAGATTTTTAAATGAACTAATAACTTTTCTAATTGTGTTTTCTTGTCTTTATTAATAGAAAACTCCTCACCATTACTCAAAACTACTGAACCACCATCATTCTTGATGATTTTTTCAACGTAATTTAAATTAATGATGTGACTGCGATGTATTCTCAAAAAATAACCTAAGTCCTCCAATACTTCAAATTCAGCGATTCGTTTGGAAATGCAGTGCTTTTCTCCATTTTTTAGGTGAACATTGGAGTAGGAACCATCTGCCTTAATGTAGATAATGTCATTTACAGAGATAACAAATTGTGTACTTACAGTATTCAATATGATTTTGGAAGCTTTCTTATCATTATCTTTATTCAAGTTTTCCTTAAGCGTTTTAATTTTTAGATTTTCTATTCTACCTAATTTATTTATTACACGTTGTATGTGTTCCAGTTGAATAGGTTTTACTAAATAATCAACAGCAGATAATTCAAATGCATTTAAAGCGTATTTACTGTAAGCGGTGGTGAAAACAATATGAAAATCGACTTTTTCAGTTTCAAAAAACTCAAGAATTTCTAACCCAGAATAACCTGGCATTTCAATGTCTAAAAAGACCAAGTTTGGATTTAGCTTGTGAATTAGTTTAACTCCATCGGGGAGATTTTTAGCTTCGTCAAGAATTTCTATTTCTTGCACATTTGTTTCAATTAGACCCCGAATAGCTGCTCTTGCATGCTTTTCATCGTCAATGATTATGGCTTTATACTTCATGTGTTAGAGATATTTCTATGATTATTTTGGTTCCTTCTGGGTTTTTGTTATTGTCAAATAAGTCAATTGTAGTAATGTTTAACTGACTTTTTTTCGCTTGATTCATTAAGTGTATTCTGGAGTCAATCGCAGATATAGCAAACGAGTTATGGTTAGAACGTTTTGCATTTATCTCAGCAGATTGTTTCCTGCCAATTCCATTGTCAACAATTTCAATTACCACTAATTTGTTCTCCTTTTCGTAAATATGGATGGTTAGTTTTTTAGGTCCAATTTTATGTAACAAACCATGTTTTATGGCATTTTCAACAAAGGGCTGAATAATCAGTGAGGGAATAGGGTAGAATAGTAATTCATCGGAAACTGAAGTATTAAATTCGTAGTCAAAATCATCATCAAAACGAGCAGCTTCAATTTCAATGTACAACTTGAGCATTTCGATTTCCTTTTCTAATGGAACCTCAAGCTGATCCGAATACTCTAACGTTCTTCGCATAAGGTTAGAAAAACGACCGAGGTAATGAGAGGCTTCATTTTTTTGATTGGAATAGATTAAGCCTTGGACAGCGTTTAGTACATTAAAAATAAAGTGTGGATTCATTTGAGACCTCAAGGCGGTCACTTGTGATACGAGCAATTGCTCTTGCAATAATTGTTTCTTTTTAAGGCGATTGATATATACAACTACGACGGTATATATAAGCCCAATGCTAATCAATAGAAGCGAAAAGAAAAATGACCAAGTTTGAAAAAATGGTTGAGGAATTTCAAATGATATGAAAGCTGCTTCAGATACGTTTCCAAGAACATTCGCTCGTATTTCGAAATTGTATTTTCCAGCTGGTAAGGCCATATAACTAAAGGTATTGTTACGTGCTGTTTGCGTACGCCAAGTTTTGTCGTATCCTAATAAGCGATATTCAAAGTCAAAGTTTCCAAAACTACCAAATTGAGCCACATCTATATGAATTTCTATATCTTTATCTTGATAGTGGAGGTTTTTTAATCCTGGTAAATTTCTTGCTAAAGATCTTCCTGTTAATTCAATGACCTTGGGGAGATTAGGCTCCAGTTTTGTAAATAATTCAACACGAATAACTCCTTCATTGGAAGCTAAATAAAGGTTGTTATTTCGAATAAAAAAATCATGAATGTTGAGACGTTCTATGGATAAGTAGGTAGATAAGTAATTGATTTCTTTTGTTTTTAAATCCACACGATCCATTGAACGATCCGTGATGACAATCAATTTGTTATCATGTATTTTGATTTTTTTACATGTATTACTGGTAAGACCAGTAGAGGCATCTGAAAATAAACTAATTTCTCCATTTTCTAGTTTTAGAATACCGTGTTGCAAGGTAGCAATATAAATTTCGTTGTTTTGACCAATGATTAAATCAGAAGTGATGATAGATTCATTGTTATACTTGAGCTCTGTTGTTTTTCCAAAAATAGAAACGATGAATAAGCCAGATGAAGCACCAATAATATATCCATTTTCTTTTTCGGAAAAAATGGCGCATTTTGTACGATTACTCCATAATGAAATGTATGGAATAGTACCATTGTAAAGAGGGTATTCTTTAGGCGCTATAAAAGGATGGTTTGGAGGAGATGTTAAGTCCTTATTAATCAGTATGGTTTGGTTATATGTACTTAAAATAAAGTTTCCAAATTTATCGTAGGTTACATTTTTACCTACGCGTAGAGGAGAATAGTGGTTGTCAGATACGTTGATAAATCCATGACTGGAAAGTAGCAGGTTAGAAGTGGAATCATACTTTAAAAACTCAATTTCTGAGAAATAAGCTGTTTTATTGGATTGAATGATTTTACCACTTTCGTTAAACTGAACAATTTCTCCGTTACCGGTTCCAGCAAAGATAGTGTTGTTCGGTCCTTGAGATACACTGGAAATAGCATAGTTGGATAACTCATATTGTTGAACAGAAAGAGAAGGGAGGTAGAATAATCCTTTTTCTACGGAACTTATCCAAAATCCACCATTAAAGTCCATAACAATATCAGATACACGAGTGTTTGGTAGTAAAACCGTTTCTAAAAAGCCATCTTCCAAGTGGTACACGTATAGACCGTTATTAGTGCACAACCAAATCCTTTCCCCTAAATAAACCATATAGTTTAAATAATTTTTTTTCAAGTTGTTGGATATTTTTTTTTGTTGTGTTTCATTTTTTAAGCTAAGTAAATCTGTTTTCAAGCAACTATAAATGTCATTTTTCGCTACAATAAATTCTGTGAATCCATCTGTTTTTCCTAATTGGTCAATGCGCTTACCTTCTTTTGAAAAGGTATAAATAAACTCTTGATCAGATATAAATACTTGTTCAGAAAGAGGGTCATAATACCCTTTGGAAAAATTATAATAAGGTTTTTTAGAGTTAATTTCTAAAACAGGATAAATATTTTCATCCTCATATTTAAAAATAAGTTTTTCAGTAATCAACCAAATATCATTATCTACTATGAGATAACTTCGAAGCGGTCCTATTTCACTAATTTTTTGATTGATACCTGCTTGTTCAACCAAGGTGTCATTTTTCAATTGAAAGATTTGGTTAGCAAAATTCATACACCAAATATTACCTTCTGTATCTTCTTGAATATTGTCTATCGAGTTTCCTTTGTTTCCTTTGAATGGATGTAAAGTAAATGATATTCCATTATATTCCATTAAGCCAATTTCGGAACCAATGTAAATCACGCCAGATTTACTAGCATACAAATCATAAATCACTTGGTTTGGGAGACCATCTTTTACAGATAAAGAACGGATAAATGGCTGCTGTGCATTAATTCTTGGAAGAAAGAGTAACCCTATCCATACAATAATAAAACGTGCAATGACATGTGGTTTCATTACTTCAAAGGTAACTAAAAAGCAGTTGATTGTTATAGGCTATTTTAATTTCTTTATAAAATTTAGTCTTTTCATCTATTCTTTTTATACTTTTGTCTCAAGTTAATAGGTAGTTCTAATGTCGATTAGAACTTTAATAAGGAATCTTGTGAAAGTCAAGAACTGTATCTGCAGCTGTAAGCACTATATGTTCTTTTCAATTATGTCACTGTTCTTCGGAATGGGAAGGCGAAAAGAATAAGGTGTAAGTCAGAATACTTGCCATTAACTCGTTTAAGTAAGACTTCAGATTAAAGTCAGACTTATCATTTATGGTAATTCTCTTTTTGTACAGGATACCCCTGTCTGTAGTCTTCATTTTTATTATTGAGCATACTAATTTGGTATGGATGTTTTATTATTTAATTTTTTTAAAAATGAAGAAATGTTATGTTTGGGCAACATTTTTGTTGCTAGGTGTTAGTGCATTAGCACAACACAAAATCGACTTTGAAGAGTTGAGTTTTCCCGAAGGCGAAAAGTATTGGAATGGAGCCAATGGTGAAGGACAGTTTACTTCCAAAAATGCTACGTTTAATAATTCGTTTAATAATGAGTGGCAGTCATGGTCTGGATTTGCGTATTCAAAAATGACAGATGCATCTACACCCGGTTTTTTGAATCAATACAGTGTATTTGCACCTAAAAATTATTGGAATGGAAGTGATGAATCTGGAGGCTTCGAATTAGAAGGAGTTTCTTTTACTAATGAGTACAATCCAGAATGGGGAAGTTGGTCTGGATTTAGTTATTCTAATGAGACAGATAATGAAACAGAAGGGTTCGGAAATCAATTTAGTGCCATTACTGGCGAAGGAGTAGATGGAGATAATTATTTGATTTATACGCAAGGAGGAGAAATTACTTTTGACGCACCTTATCAAATTTCGGAGTTTAAAGTTACAAACACTACTTACGCTTATTTTTCTATGCTGAATGGTGATGATTTTGCGAATCAGTTTCAGCAGGACGACTGGTTTTTATTGACTATTTATGGATGGGATGAGCAAGGAGAACTGTTAGAGGACTCAGTTAATTTTTACTTAGCAGATTTTCAAGATCAAGCGGCAGAAAACCACTTTATTCTTTCTGAATGGTCTTCCGTTGATTTATCCATTTTAGGTGAAGTGAGTAAGCTAACTTTCAATTTGACTTCAAGTGATGTAGGCGAGTGGGGGATGAATACACCCAATTATTTCGCGCTTGGAAAATTGTCAATAGATAATGGGGATGAAGATGATCTTGTATTGGATTTTGATGAGTTAGGATTTCCGAGCACAGGAAACAACGGTTCAGAGAATTATGCTATATGGTACGCTGATGGTCTAATTCAGTTTGATAGCTTAGTAGAAATGGAGTCGATCGCTATAGCAAATACTACATTCGCAGCTTTATCTATGCGTGACGGTGATGAATTTACAACAAAATTTGAACAAGACGATTGGTTTCGCTTAACGATATACGGATGGGACGAAAATGAAACTCAAATTGAAGATTCTGTCGTAGTGTATTTGGCAGATTTTCGAGATGAAGATGTTACAAAGCATTATATACTCGATGAATGGATGGAGGTAGATTTATCTGTTTTTGAATTCATTCAATCACTTTCTTTTAAGTTAGAATCTTCTGATATTGGCGAGTGGGGCATGAATACACCTAATTATTTTGCATTAGATGATGTTGTTTACCATGTATTAGAGGTAGAGGATAATTTATCTACTGAGGATCAGGATTCATTTGTCGCAATGTCCGTTTATCCTAATCCAGCGAGTAGCTTTCTTAAAATCGATGCACCGGATGGATTTGTGGAGCTCGTTGATTTGAACGGGAGAAGAATTGTTCAGATGGAGCATCTTGGACATACATCTATTTCAACGGTTGACTTACCTAAAGGAACTTATGTTTTGCATTGGAGCGATGGCGTAAGAACTGAGCACAGAAAAATAGTTGTGCTTTAGTAAGATTTAATTGTTACAAGGAGGTGCTGAAAGGAGTAAAAAAATACAAAGAGTCGTATTCAAAAAATTATTTTTGGGTGATGTGCTATTGTGTTTTTTTACTTTCTTATTACGCAGTAGCACAAGAAGACACCATTCAGTCGTATGATAAATTCGATGTTGTAAAAATTAGCGACAGGAACCAAAAAGGTCAAACTACTTTTACAAAAGAAGATATTGATAAAATAGTTCCTCAAGATTTGGGGCATTTGCTACAGTTTACTGC
>SKHH01000203.1 GCA_007117055.1 Lishizhenia sp.
CTCTAGGTTAGGAGCTCCTCGCAAACTATCCACAGAGCGAATTAAAATTTCTTTAGCAATATTTAAACGTGTATCACGCCCCCATTTTTCATTCATTGAATTTGAAGCGTCAAATACAAACAAAATGCGCGTAAGTTCTTCTTTTTGGGAAAAACTAACACCAACAATCAATGTAAATAATATGACTAAAAAATGTTTCAAATTTCTAATTTAGTAATCTCCTAAAGTTTCCTCGAGCTGACTCAAAGCCGCAGCAAGTTGTTCTTCATTTGGAGCAGATCCATGCCATTTGTGCGTGCCCATCATGTAGTCAACGCCTTGTCCCATTTCAGTTTTCATTAAAATCATAATAGGCTTTTGTTGACCAATTAATTGGTGTGCTTTATCAAATGTAGCTATCATCTTTTCGAAGTTATGTCCGTCCATTTCCAACACTTCCCATCCAAAAGCTTGCCACTTTTGACGAAGATTACCCAAAGACAGCACATCTTCTACATCTCCGTCAATTTGACGACCGTTATAATCAACGGTGGCGATAAGGTTGTCTATTTTTTTAGCAGCAGCATACATCGCCGCTTCCCATATTTGACCTTCTTGTAATTCACCGTCTCCGTGCAAGGTGTAAACAATGGTATTATCGTCATTTAACTTTTTAGTTTCTGCTGCCCCAATGGCCATCGATAATCCTTGACCTAATGAACCAGAAGCGGCTCTAACTCCGGGGAGTTTTTTGTCCGTACTAGGGTGTCCTTGAAGGCGTGAGCCAATCTTTCTAAACGTACTAAGTTCCTCTACAGGGAAATATCCACTTCGAGCTAGCACACTATACCAAACAGGAGAAATATGTCCGTTCGACAAGAAAAACAAATCTTCATCTTTTCCATCCATCGTGAAGTTTGATGGATTGTGACGCATGATTTTATGATACAATAAAGTTAAAAAATCTGTACAGCCTAACGAACCTCCAGGGTGTCCTGATGATACAGCTGCAACCATTCTAACTATGTCTCTTCTTGTCTGTGAAGCTAAACGTTCTAGCGTTTTGATTTCCATTTTATAGGGTCTTAATGTTTATACTTTTCAAAGCACAAAAATAGTGAATTAATGATAAAGAAAAGGTGAATTTGTTAAACTAAACATTTAGCTTGGTAACAGTTGCTTTTTAATTTTGAGAAACGGAAAATAAAACGAAGGAAATAGCCGCTTAGTCTATTTATTGAACTGTCTAGTCGATTTAGCTAACGGTTTTAATGATAATTTGAATGAAGTTTCCTATATTGTCGGTGCTAACTATATGAATGTTTATGAAAACTCGTAAAACTATTATTTTTACCGGTGGTACCTCTGGCTTAGGTAAATATGCAGTGGAAAAATTACTCGAAAAAGAAGTGGAATTATATCTTCTAGCTAGAAATGAGGAACGTTTTGAAGCTTTGCAAAAAGATTTGAAATGCAACCTCAATGTAAACTGTAAAAAGCTACATTTTATTGAGGCAGACTTAAGTGATTTTTCTTCCATTCTAAAAGCAGTAAATGAAATAAAGAAAAATGTTTCTAAAATTGATTTACTCATTTTAAATGCTGGCTTGTGGGCTTTTGAACCTGCAAAATCAAAAGATGGAATTGAACTCACATTTCAGGTAAATGTGCTAGCTAATTATGTTTTGATTGATGAATTGTTGCCATTAATGCACGAGGGTCAAAATTCAAAAGTGATTGTAACGGCTTCTGCTCTACATCAAGGGACTATTAATTTTAATGACATTGAGTGGAGTAAAAAGCCTGACGGATTTAAAACATATAGACAATCCAAGCTAGCTGTAATTACAATGTTAAAGCGTTTTGCCCGTGTTAACACGCAGAATAATAAAGTGGTTTTTCTTTCGCAACATCCCGGTGTTGTGGATACAGGATTGTCCAGAGGCGCTAATTGGTTTATAAGGTTATTTTTCCGTTGGTTCGGCTCTTCTTTGGAGAAAGGAGCTCAAACACTATTGTTTTTGACAGAAAAAAACAATAACGAATTGGAAAACGGAGGTTATTATGCCAACAAAAAACTGAAAAAGGCTAACCCTCAAGTTTCCGAAGATGCTGGTCAACAAGAAAAGTTAATTGAACTTTGTAGAAAGTACATTGCTAAACTTGTTTAATCACTAAATTGGTTTCAGTTCCTGTTTTAGCTCATTAATTCGTTTTTCTTTACCTTTTTGACGAATATTTATTGCGGTTTGCGTATAATACGCATGAGTGTCTTCTAAATAATTTAATTGAAACTCCACCCATTCTTTATCATTCATATGTTGTCCTAATTCGTCTAGTTCTCTACGTAACTTTTTTGCCAAATGTGAATAATCAACTCTTCCCAAGTAATCATGGTCCGCATCACACATTATTTTTTCAAGTAGGGTAGAGGGAGTCTCATCTTTAGTAGTAGCTTTAATTATGTTCGAGATTATAGTTATTTGATTTTTACTATAGCCATATTTAGGAAGTTCTTTTTGTGCTAATCCAATCCCTAAATATTCATTTTCCGATGTGTGAAATAGGTATCCCGAATCGTGAAATAATACGGCTGTTCGAAGAAGTATCAATGATTCTCCTTTAATACCTTCTAGTTTTGCAAGACGAATGGCCGCCTTTTCTACATCAAGCGTGTGCTTAATATCGTGATAGTACAACTTTTCAGAAAGTCCTGATTTTAAGCGTGTAAGTATTGATTTTCGCGCATGCTCAAAGTCCATGGGAAGTAGACCACATCGTTTTCTTAAACTACTACCAGCTAATTCCCCTTCGTTGAATAATGAAAATTCACTTTTGATGCTATCTAAAAAGTACATGTCCATATAACCGCCGTGTTTGGTTTTTATGTCTCCACGATGGGTGAGGTTAAAATAGGAGTTAGCACTGCTCGCAACTTGTTCAGTGATGTTTACAGCGTTTGGGGCAGAACGATGCTCTGTGATTGCAGCAGTATTTACTGTATCTCCCCAAACATCAAAACTCATTTTTTTATTTCCAATTATTCCTGCAACCAATGGTCCAGCGTGAATCCCTATTCTAATTTCCCAATAGGGCTTTTTTGTAGCTTTTGCAATGTTAGCCTGATTGATCATATAGTTTTTCATTTCAATTGCAGCTAGGCAAGCTCTGACTTCTGGTTTGGGATAATTATCTGTAATTCCAGCTGTGGCCATGTAGGCGTCGCCAATAGTTTTGATTTTTTCAAGCTGATACCGATCAACAATCTCATCGAACTTATTAAAATAGGTCTCTAATTTTTTTAATAATTCTAGCGGTTTTTCTTGTTTTGCGATTTTTGAAAAGGCAATGAAATCAGTAAAAATTACGGTAGCATTTTCCACTTTTTTGGGAGAAAATTTACCGACATTGTTTAAATCAGATAGTACTGTTTTTGGGAAAATATTATTTAATAATTGATTGATTCGTAAATCTTTGAAGTACATCGATTTAAATACTTCTATTTTTGCTTTTACTAAATTAGGATTAAATGGCTTAGAAATGAAATCGATAGCTCCTTTTTTCATTCCTTTGACTAAGTGCGCTCCACTAAAAACATCTTCACTAATCACAATCTTATAGGCGTGTTTTCCTTTTGGATCTTTGGAAAGTTGTTCAATTAACTGAAAAGTGGGCTTTTCTTCTTTGTTAAGGCTGATAAGTATTAATCCTATTGACTTTTTTTCGAGTTCTTCAAATAGTTCTTTTTCACTTTTTACAAAAATTAAATTATTTCCATTACCACTTAAAATTATTTGTAATGCGTTACAGTGAAGTTTATTTTGCTCAAGGATTAATATGTTGATAAATCTTTCCACATGTTGAAGATACATTTTTTTGGTTACTTGTTTAAAAAATCTTGTGATTTATTTTACTTTCGTTTTGTGAATACGTATTCTAACTTGATAAGTGATTGTATAATTTGTAACGGTTCGACTTCGTTTTTCGGAAAACAACGAGATCGCGTGTTTCGAAGATGTGAGTCTTGCTTTACTATTTTTTTGAATCCTGCCTATTTCCTGTCGGAATTGGAAGAACAAAAACACTATGAATGCCATGTAAATGATGTCAAAGATAAGGGCTATAGGGATTTTACAGCCCCGATTTGGAAGGAAATCTTAAAGAATCACCACAAACAGGAAATTGGTCTTGACTTTGGAGCAGGACCTGGACCAGTAATTTCTGAGGTATTAAGAGAAAACGGTTTCTTGATTGAATTATACGATCCCTTTTTCCATCCAGATGAAAAGGTATTTACAAAGAAGTATGATTTTATTTTTGCATCCGAGGTGGCAGAACATTTTCACGATCCTTTGAAAGAATTTATGCGTTTATCCAATTTGCTTAATCCTAATGGTAAGCTCTATGTAATGACACATTTATTTGAAAAAAACAACAGAAAAGAATTTGAAAATTGGTACTACATTAAAGATGTGACGCATGTTGTGATTTATCATCCCAACTCATTTTTAGAAATCGCCAAGTCTTGCGGTTTTTCTAAATTCCAAATAAAAGATCGACTGATTACATTAATAAAGTAACCCCTCTAAATCATCATACTTCCTCATTAAACCCTAACGTCTAACCCCGCTCAACCTTAGCTGCTAATAAGTAAATTACAGCCATTCTAACTGCTACTCCGTTCTCTACTTGTTGAAGTATGATAGATTGCTTACTATCGGCAACATCGCTGGTAATTTCCACTCCTCTGTTAATTGGACCGGGATGCATCACTACAATTTCTTTGGATAAGCTGTCAAGTATTTCTTTATTTAGTCCGAAAAGCATACTGTATTCTCGTAGAGAAGGGAAAAACTGAATATCTTGTCTTTCTAATTGGATACGCAACATATTTGCTACATCACACCATTCTAGTGCTTTTCTAAGATTGTGTTCAACTTTTACACCTAATTCATGTATGTATTTTGGAATTAAAGTAGTTGGTCCACACACCATGACTTCTGCACCCAGTTTTTGAAGTGCATAAATGTTAGAAAGCGCTACGCGTGAGTGTAAAATATCCCCAACGATAACCACTTTTTTGCCTTCCACTGTGCCCAATTTCTCACGAATTGAATAAGCATCTAATAAAGCCTGAGTTGGATGTTCATGGGTTCCATCTCCGGCATTGATAACTTTCGCAGGAATGCGTTCGGATAAGAATTTAGCCGCACCCGGATTTGGGTGACGCATAACAACCATGTCCACTTTCATCGACAAAATGTTATTCACTGTGTCGACCAAGGTTTCTCCTTTTTTTACCGAGCTACTCGCAGCACTGAAATTAACTACATCTGCCGAAAGGCGCTTTTCAGCAAGTTCAAAAGAGAGTCGTGTTCGTGTTGAGTTTTCAAAAAATAAATTAGCAATGGTAATATCTCGAAGTGAAGGCACTTTTTTTATGGGACGATTGATAACTGCTTTGAAGCTATCAGCTGTAGTGAAAATAGTTTCAATATCTTGTCTTGTAAGGTCTCTGATACCTGTTAAATGGTCTACACTTAAATTATCCATGGTTGTCATTCGGTGTAAATAATATTACTTGATCTTTTCCATCTGTCTCTTTCCACTCGATAGTTACACGCTCCGAAATAAGCGTATCCACCGCTTTTCCGATGTAATCCGCTTGAATGGGTAAATGTCTTTTAAAACGGCGATCAATTAGCGTTAATAATTCAACTTTTTGAGGCCTACCATAAGCCAATAATGCATCTAGTCCTGACCGAATCGTTCGACCTGTGTAGAGCACGTCATCTACCAAGACTACTTTTTTATTTTCAATAACGAAATCAATATTTGTTGCACTTGGAATGATTGGAGTTTCTCTACGACGAAAGTCATCCCTGTAAAATGTAATATCAAGGTTTCCACATGTAATCGAATGATTGAGCTTTTGTTCCAGCGTTTTTTTTAATCGGTTTACCACGTGAATTCCCCTTGGCTGCAAGCCAATTATTACGCTATCAGAAAAGTTATTGTGGTTTTCAATTAACTGATGACAAAGTCGATGAAGCGTTAACTCCACTTGCTTTTCGTTTAAAATGACTTGCTTTTCCATCACCGCAAAGATAGTTTTTGTAGCGGAAATTAAGATTTTATTTGGTTATTTTTTTCTCGGTTGTTTTATCACCTGAAAAGCAACTCTTCTTATTCTAAATAACAATACGAAAACAAAAAGCGCTTTTTACAGTAAAATTTTTTTGAAGTCAATTGACCATCTTATACCATTAGTTTCCTTCCTTATCTAAAATAGTAGAAATTTTTACACTACATGACAAAAATATAATCCTTTTAAAAATCAACTAAGTAAAAACTTATTTATAAAACAAACATTCTTGATAGGCATTTTCTAATAATCCAGGACCTAACGCTTTGTATACCTCTATAGCACAACCTATAATTTTATTTGCTATTTCATTTTCTGTCATTTGTTTCTTTTCTTAACCGCTAAGTTCGCCAAGGCCTCACTAAGGGGAGTTTCAGTGCAACCACTTTGCGTACTTTGTGCCTTCTTTGTGTAACTCCGTGGTTAGTGAC
>SKHH01000237.1 GCA_007117055.1 Lishizhenia sp.
TTATTTTAATTTGTACTACCACGGTAAGCATTGGGTGAAACCCGATGTTTACGATAAGCTATACTAATTCTTTAATTCATTCCTAGCGAAGGACGTTGTCCTTCGTTTTGGTTACACCTCTTCCATACCAGTCAGACAGGCTTGCAGGGTGAAAGGATATGACTTTGTAAGCTATAGTTAATCCATAGAAAAACACACGTTTACATCCTCTGTTGGCAACCCATTTCTGTATCAACTGCACGTTGAGTTTGCAGACGGTCCAACTCATTAAAGTAACAGTAGAACCTTTAAAATAGATATATATTAACGTTTGTTGTCGATAAAAATGCATTGTTAATAATTAAAAGAAACGTGTTTTAGTCTGATTTTCTTTGAGTTAATTTCCGAATTATTAATTGTTGTTTAACTTTTTAACGTATTTTTGTAGATGTAATCTAAACGTATGAATCAATATTGTAAAATTAAAAACAATCTAGTTTTTTTGAGTTTACTTTTTTCCACTTTAGTAGTGGGGCAGGACTTACAATTAGCTGCTAGCTATGGTTATACTTTTCAAAGTAAAGCATCTATTTTAGGAGGTGAAGCAAAAATCTCTGATGGGGCTTTGTTTAATGCGAATGCGAATTTTTTCATTGAAGAGTATTATTCCGTTGAGCTTTCGTATAATTTTCAGCAGTTGGAAGGGCGTGCTTTTTCGAGTTTTTGGGATTTTGATGTACGTGATAATATTCGCCTTAATTATATTTTATTGGGTGGAAACAGGTATTTTGATGTAACCGACCGAATAAGCGCATTTGGCGGTTTAAAAGCAGGAATACTGCACATATCATCAAATTCAAATAGCTTTAGAAATAGAACCAATTTTGCTTTAGGATTGAAAGGAGGAGCGCAGTACTACATACTGGAGAATTTCGGATTGCAGGCACAAATTCAATTGTTACTTCCGATTACAGATGTTGGTGCTAGTTTATGGTGGAGTCCTGGACAGGGTACATCAGTAGGGGTTTCAAGTAATGTTTCTATTGTTCAACTTGGAGGCTTAATGGGTCTCTTTTATCGTTTGCCATTTTAAATTTTAATTGAATAAAGATGAAAAGTAAAAAAAGTATAATGTCCAGTTTAGCGCTTGTTGGAGCGTTTATTTTTTCAATCATTTTTTCGGAGGCATTGGCGTGCACGAGAATTGTATACAAAGGACCAAATGGTACCGTTTTAACGGGGAGGAGTATGGATTTCTCGATGGACATTCCAGCGAATTTATGGGTCTTTCCAAAAGGGATGAAACGAAATGGAGAGGTGGGTAAATCTTCTATTGAGTGGACTTCAAAATACGGAAGTCTTGCCGCAAGTTCTTGGGATATCGCTACGCCAGACGGAATGAATGAAAAAGGATTAGTTGCAAATATGCTTTGGTTAGTGTCCTCTCAATATGCCGAGTTTGAAAAAGATGGAGACAAAAAAGGATTAAGTATTTCAATGTGGGGTCAGTATGCGCTTGATAATTTTGCTTCTGTTGCAGAAGCGGTTGAAGCATTTTCTAAAGAAGAGTTTGTCGTTGTGACTGATTTTATTCCTGGTACGGATAAATTTACAACGGTGCATTTGTCATTATCTGATGCATCAGGGGATAATGCAATTTTGGAATACATAAACGGAAAACTTGTAATTCACCATGATCCATCTTATACTGTGATGACAAATGATCCAAAGTTTGAAGATCAATTGGCGATTGGAAAGTATTGGGAAGGCGTTCCTGGAAAGTATTTTTTACCAGGTTCTGTAAACGCTTCAGATCGTTATGTAAGAGCTAACTTTTTTTTAAATGCTATTCCTAAAACGGATAATACAAGAGTGGCTGTCGCAGGTGTAATGAGCGTAGTCCGAAATTGCTCCGTGCCTTATGGATTTGAATTAGAAGGGTTCCCCAATCTTTCTACTACGCAATGGAGAGTAGTTTCCGATCACAAAAATTTGGTGTATTATTTTGAACATGCGTTGACACCTAATACGTTTTGGGTTGATATGAATAATTTAGATTTTAGTAAAAATGCTCCTGTTCGAAAATTAGATTTATCTAATCATAAAACATACGCTGGCGATGCTTCGGGACAATTCGAAGAAGCGAAACCGTTTAAATTTCAAGGACTATGAGTCAGGGGAAAATTGTAAAGAAATTTGAAGTTGGTGTTTTTTATGTGTTAACGGTTATATTATTGCTTTACATCGCCATTGAAGTTATTGAGTTAGTATATCAGTTTGGTAAAGCAATCATCACTCAAGATGGGGACTCTGAGCGATTACTGGTAACGAAAGATCAGACAAGAAAAGTACTCCCAGTGTTTTTTAATATTTTGATTGCTATTGAATTAATCGGCACCTTCGATATTTATGTGAAAGAAAATGAAATCAAGGTTCAAAGTATTTTATTAATAGGATTGATTGCAATTGGAAGGAAACTATTGGTATTAGATATTGGGCATTCTGATGGACTTACGAATATTGGATTGGCAGCAATTATTTTAGCATTATCTTTAGGATATTATTTAGTGAAAAAGCCAAGTTTGATAACAGGAAGTAAAAAGAAAGATTAACCTATTCTTTCGTAGGAATCAAATCCATGGCTCTTTCGGTAATAGCTGTAATACTTAAACTTGGGTTTACGCCAATATTCGCAGAAATCATACTTCCATCACAAATCAGCATGTTGTCGTAGTTGAACACCCGATTGTTGGCGTCAATGACGCCTGTTGACTCATCTTCGCCCATACAGGCACCACCAAGAATGTGTGCTGTTGTAGGAATTCCCAATAAGGATTCATTGCTCAACACCATAGCTTTTCCATTGATGATTTTTTCTGTTTTTTTTGCCAAATCTTGTGCAATCGGATTAAATGCAGTGGGTGCTGGCCCTTGCTCCATCGTTGTACTTAAACCTCCAAGTTTCCCTCTTTTCATTCGAATGGTGGAATCGATACTTTCCATGTAAAGCAGGATATGTGTGCGTTTGCTCCAATCGTTTACAAAATACGTTTTCATGTTATCGATAGGATGTACCACCCAATCTTTTATCATTCGAAATAAGCGGGTAAAAAAAGACTTCCCAGAAACCATTGGCGCCATAAAAATTCGCCAAAATCCAGATCCTTCTGGGTATTTTACCGGTTCAACATGTCTCTGTTCATCAATGTTCACAATTGAACCAATAGCAATTCCTTTTGAAAAACTTTTGTCTTTATCAAAAGTGGTGACACCAATCAAACTCTCTGAATTAGTTCGAACTCCACAACCAAGTCTATCGGATAAATTGGGAAGAGAATTATCTTTCAGTTTAAGTAACAACGACATGGTTCCCAATACACCTCCTGAAAATAGGACTCCTTTAGTAGTAACGGTTTTCTTTTTTGGAAAGTAGGACAGCGAATTTTTAAATTGGACAGTATAACCATTTTCTCCACGTTTTCCATGTGGAATAACATCAACTACTTCGTGTTCTGCGATAATTTCGCATCCCAGTTTTTGGGCTAAGTACAAGTAGTTTTTATCCAAGGTGTTTTTAGAATTGTATCGACATCCTAACATACAGCCACCGCATTGTATACATCCTGTTCGTGTTGGCCCTTTTCCATCGAAATAAGGATCCTCCACTTCTTTGCCCGGTTCTCCAAAGTATACCGCTACATTTGTTTTTTCAAAAGCGGATTTGTCTCCTATTTCTTCAGCGAGGGTTTGCATCGCTCTGTCACTTCTGCTCATGTACGGATGTTCTGTTGCTCCAAGCATTTTTTGCGCAACTTTATAATAGGGAGCTAATTCTACTTGCCAGTTTTTTAGGTTTTTCCAAGTTCCAGACTCAAAAAAGCTCTTTTTGGGAATCGGTAATGTGTTGGCATAAACCAAGGAACCTCCGCCAACACCTGTGCCACTTAATACAGCAACGTGACTAAAAAAAGATAAATTAAAGAATCCTTGAAGACCAATTTTTGGCATCCACATCCACTTGCGCAGATTCCAGTTTGTTTTCGGAAAATCAGAGGGTTTATTGAACCACTTCCCTTTTTCGATAACAAGTACTTTGTATCCTTTTTCCGAAAGACGTAAAGCTGAAACAGAGCCGCCAAAACCGCTCCCAATTATCACATAGTCGTATTCCAATTTTTTCTCCATACGGCAAGATAAGCATTCTTTTTTTTAGCTAGTATTTTAAAAATAACTTTTATTGTTTTTATCGTATTTCCACCTCACCATGTCATTATCTTAAATATCTTTGTTTCTTACCCAAAAATAGGAGATATGAAGAATAGAATTACCACACTTTTTGATATTCAATACCCCTTAATTCAAGCTGGAATGATTTGGTGTTCTGGTTGGAAATTAGCAGCTGCGGTTTCAAATCACGGTGGATTGGGAATTATTGGTTCAGGTAGTATGTATCCCGAAGTATTGGAAAAACATGTGCAAAAATGTAAAGCGGCAACAAATAAACCGTTTGCGGTAAATCTTCCAATGCTTTATCCTGATATTGACAAACATATTGAAACGATTATAAAATACAAGGTACCTATTGTTTTTACTTCCGCAGGGAATCCAAAGACTTGGACAAAGCATTTACAAGAACATGGCATAAAAGTCGTTCACGTAGTATCTAGTGTGAAGTTTGCTAAAAAAGCAGAGGAGGCTGGAGTTGATGCTGTGGTGGCAGAAGGCTTTGAAGCAGGTGGTCATAACGGGAGAGATGAAACGACGACATTTTGTTTGATTCCAATGGTAAAACAAGCGATTTCTATTCCTCTGATTGCTGCGGGAGGAATTGGAACAGGAAGAGGAATGTTAGCGGCTATGAATCTGGGCGCAGATGCTGTTCAAATTGGGTCTAGATTCGTGGCTTCTGAAGAATCTTCGGCGCACGAAAACTTTAAAAATGCGGTGGTTTCGTCAAAAGAAGGGGATACCATGCTCACATTAAAAGAAATCACCCCTGTTCGCCTAATTAAAAATGCTTTTTATACACAAGTTGCAGAAGCGTATAACGCGGGAAAAACGGTAGACGATTTAAAAGCCTTATTGGGAAGAGGTCGAGCTAAAAAAGGGATGTTTGAAGGCGATTTGGACGAAGGTGAATTGGAAATTGGTCAGATTTCTGGTTTAATCGATCAAATTTTACCAGCCCATGAAATTATGGATGAAATTTTATCGGAATATAAACAAGCGTTGAACGAACAACAGTTACCAAAATTTATTTTTTAATGATTCAATTTGAGGAGTATACGCTGGCAAATGGACTAAGGGTAATCTTGCATCAAGATAAAACCACGCCGATGGTAGTGGTAAATACGCTTTTTGATGTGGGAGCAAGAGATGAAGATTCGAATAAAACGGGCTTTGCACATTTGTTTGAACACCTCATGTTTGGTGGGTCGGTAAATATCCCGGACTTTGATGGTCCCTTACAAAAAGCGGGTGGAAGTAGCAATGCTTTTACGAGTAATGATATAACAAATTATTACGATGTTTTACCGGCTGTAAATTTAGAAACGGCTTTGTGGTTGGAAAGTGATCGACTTTTGTCGTTAGCTTTCTCGGATAAAAGCTTGGAAGTGCAACGTAATGTAGTAATGGAGGAGTTTAAGCAGCGTTACCTAAACAAACCGTACGGTGATGATTGGTTGGAATTTCGTCCTTTAGCGTATGAGAAACATCCTTATCAGTGGGCAACGATTGGTAAAAAATTAGAACACATTGAACATGCGACAATGGAGGACGTGAAGGCTTTTTTTTATAAACACTACACGCCTTCAAATGCTGTTTTATGTATCGCTGGAAATATTGAGTTAAGTCAGACAAAAGCATTGATTCAAAAATGGTACGGTGAGATTCCGGCAGGGGAGAAGTACCAACGAAAATTGCCTGTTGAACCTCTTCAAAATGAGTTCAAACACAAACAAATAGTGAGAGATGTGCCACAAAGTGCATTTTATGTTGGGTTTAAAATGGGAGGGAAAAATGACCACGATTATCCTTTAGCTGATATTCTCAGCGATGTGCTTGGTCGCGGGAAATCATCTCGTTTGTACCAACGACTGAAAAAGGAAAAGGAGTTGGTGACAGAGATAAGTGCTTATATTTTAGGTGCTCATGATCCTGGATTGTTGGTTATTCACGGAAAATTAGCGGATGGTGTACGTCAGGAACAAGTGAATAAAGAAATTGAGTCGATTACAGCTGAATTAAAACAAGTTCAAATTGATCAGCTTGAACTTAAAAAGACGATTGAAAAATTTAAAACAACCAAAGCTTTTGGAGAATTAGGGATTCTAAGTAAAGCAATGAGTTTGTCGTTAAATGCTTTATTAGGGGATACTAATGGTGTGAATACAGAATTGGAAAAATATGCGAAAATTACACCAAAGACTTTACAAGAAGTGGCAAAGGATATTTTGCGAAAAGAAAACTGTTCATTGCTAGAAATAAAATCATCAAAATAATGTTAGATAGATCAACACCTCCTAACTTAAAGGATATTAAATCAATTGACTTTGTTGTACCAAGAAAGTTCAA
>SKHH01000170.1 GCA_007117055.1 Lishizhenia sp.
CGTAAATTGGTTCCTCGAGAAGCACGCTGACCTCCTCCACGCTGACGACTGCCACCACCAAAAGCACCACCAAAAATATCACCAAATTGTGAGAAGATATCATCCATATTCATACCGCCAAATCCACCTCCAGCAGCTCCTCCAACGCCAGCATGACCGTAGCGATCATAACGCTGTTTTTTCTCTTCATTACTCAAAACTTCGTATGCCTCGGCAGCTTCTTTAAATTTAGCTTCGGCCGTTGCGTCGTCTGGATTTTTATCCGGATGGTACTTTAACGCGAGTTTACGATACGCCTTCTTAATCTCTGCCGCAGTAGCAGATTTACTCACCCCCAACACTTCATAATAATCTCTCTTCTCACTCATAACTTACACTATTATTGTCCAACTACTACTTTTGCGTAACGAATTACTTTTTCATTAAGGTAGTAACCTTTCTCAATTTCGTCGACAACCTTTCCTTTGTCTTCTTCAGAAGGTGCGGGAATATTTGTAACCGCCTCATGAATATCTGCATCAAAAACTTCACCCTTGGCATTCATTGGTTTTAAGCCTTTGGATGTTAAGATGTTATTCATCTTATTATAAATAAGCGTAAAACCTTCTTTCAATCCTTCAATATCTTCAGACTTTTCATTCGATTGAATTGCACGCTCAAAATCATCAATAACAGGTAACAAATCTTTGATTACACCAGAACTCGCAGAGGCAATTAAATCAACCTTTTCCTTCATCGTTCGCTTACGGTAGTTATCAAAGTCTGAATACAGTCTCAAGTACTTATCGTTCAACTCCTTGAACTTATCCTCCATAGCAGTTTCTGCTTGCGTTTCATTCGACTCATCTGCCAATTGTTCCGTAGCTTCAGAAGCGTCCGTATTCAATTCTTTTTCTTCCTGTTGTTCTGAAACACTTTCTTTATTAATTTCTTCTTTTTCCGCCATGATTATAATTTTTTAAGCTCTCAGAGAGAGTCAAATAATTTGCCACATTACTAATAGAGACAGAATGTCACAATTAAGTATGGATTTTCAGACAAAATAGGATAAAGTGTCAGCGCTCTGATTGGATTACTTCTCCTTATAGTTAGCAATACGATAATTCAATCCAATTCCGATAACTTGCTTAAATTGGCTTCTCGGACCAGTATTACCGAATCGATCGGTGATTTTAATGTCATCATCATAAATAAAATTCATTTGAAGACTAGCAGAAAACCATGAATTAACTTTAAAATTCATTACCAATTCAGCATTGATATCAATATTTTGAGGATTCTCAATATAGTTCGAAAAGAACTCCCATCGAGTTCTTAAATCAATATTTTTGGCTATTTCGTTCGAATAAATTATTCTAAGGTAAGAACCTATTTCCGGTCTCCACTGTCTTCCAGGTGTAATCACATTTCCCTCATCATCTAACACAGCTGCATCAACCCCAAACGCTCCTTGGTTTGCCAACCTTTCGTCTCGTACAAATGTAAATTTTCCTGATGATGGAGAACCTAAAATTCTAAACTTATCATTCGGCACATATTCAAATCCTATTGTTGTATTCAAATAACCGGGAGCCATGAACGTTGAAGCACGAAGTGTATCCCCAACATTTTGAATTCCATCTATAAACTGTGTTCTAAATCCAACAAGTCCAGAAATAAACCAAGGCTTTTTAACACCAAAAGAATAAGTACTTTGAAAGTCAATGATATCATCAGTTTTCTGCAGCTCTTCGTCAAAATATTGTACTCCACCTAAAGCTAATGCTAAAATATTTGACCACTTTGATCTTTCTTTTGCATAATTCGCTTCGGCATTTATAAAAGATAAACCTGCTAAATTGTTTCTTCCACCAGCAGCCCAATTCGTAAAACTAGATTGAGTCATATTTAAGCCAAAGCTACCTTTCATTTTCCAAAGCGGATCATCTTCTGGTACAATGGTATCATTTTCCTCTTGAGCCTTTATCGAAATGGAAAAAATAATTAAAGAAAAAAATAACAAGATTTTGAATGGACTAATCAAGTGCATTATTCACATTTTTTTTGCAAAAATGATAAAATAATTCAAATGTACAATTAGTTGTCCTTATTTATTTTTTTAACAAGGACAACTAACTAAACATAAATCACTTTTTATTTTTCATTTTCTCTTGTTGCATTTTTTGCATTTGCTCAAGTCGTTCTTGGAATTTCGATTTTTTTCCTTTTCCCCCGCCTTTAGCTTGATTTTCTGCTTTTCTAGTAGCCATTTTCGCCTTTAGTTTCTCTTCATCCACAAAGACTTCTTTAATTAACACCATGGTTAAAATAGAGATCAATGTTGATAAGAAATAATAGTAACTCAAGCCCGATGCAAAATTATTGAAGAAGAAAATCATCATAAAAGGAAAAATATACATAATTACTTTCATATTTGGCATTCCAGGTTGCTGCGGTTGCTGCATATTACTACTGTTTAACATTGTATAAAACAACGTTGTGCCTGCCATTAGTAACGTAAATAAACTAACGTGATCACCATAAAATGGAATGTTAAAACTTAAATCTAATACAGAGTCAAAACTCGATAAATCTTCCGCCCACAAGAAACCTTTTTGTCGCAATTCAAAAGTACTTGGAAAGAAACGGAAAACAGCAAACAAAATCGGCATTTGAATCAACATCGGAACACAACCAGCCAAAGGAGAAGCGCCCGATTCTCTGTAAAGCGTCATCATTTCCATCTGCTTTTTCATTCCATCTTCTTTATTAGGGAACTTATTATTGATTTCATCAATTTCAGGTTTTAAAATACGCATCTTAGCAGAAGAAGAGTACATTTTCCATTGAATTGGCGTTAATGCAAACTTCACTATTAATGTCAGTAAAAATATCGCTAGTCCAATATTCATTCCTGTTGATGAAAGCCACGTAAATATAGGTTGAATAGCATAAACATTCACCCATCTAAACAATCCCCAACCAAGGTTTATAATATCTTCAGAATTATTTCCATAGCCTTTCAACAAATAATAATCATTAGGTCCAAAAAACCAATTCATTTTAACCGAACCATTTGCCGTATTGTCAAAATTCAAATTAATTTTAGCGGAATAATCCTTAATATACCCTTCATCAAATTCAGAACCTTCTTCTATGTTACGAATGCTAAATTGAGCACCTTCTTTTTTAAATTTATTTTCAGGTTTTAAAATTGAAGAAAAGTAACTTTGTTTAAAAGCAACCCACTCTATGTCTGTTTTTGGCGAATAATCATCATCGGAAAACTCAGATAAATAATCATACGACTCCCCTACTCCTTTAAAGAATACTGTTGATGTTCTGCGTTGTTCAGAAAGCAAACGTTCAGTTTGAAGCATTTTACTTTGCCAATCGAGTTGAACATTTTCCGGAAGCACTTCGCCCTGTAATCCTTGTAACTGAATTTCATAATTCATGTGATAATTACCAGGCGTCAAACTGTATTTGTAGGTAATGAATTTACCATCCTCAAGCACGTGACGAAGCTCTAAATAATCATTCGCTTGTTGCACAATCTCGAAAGGCTTATTACCTGTCTGTATAATTTGATCTCCTTTAGGAAAAACCAACTGCTGGTTGCTCAACGAATCAAACAACTGTAAAGGTGTGATTTTGTCCGTTCCTTCATTCTTCATGAAGTTCTCATACGTTTGATGCTCTTTTAGAAACACTGATGAAACAACACCTCCTTTAGTATTTATTTCTATAAATAACTTATCGTTAAAAATAGAAATCACATCACCGGAAAAATCTGCGGTAGCAACCGTTTTTGTTACTTTTTCCTCAACAACTTTCGGTGTTACTGCCAATACGGTATCCACATTACGAACTGTATCAACATACACAATGCGTCCTAAAGAATCAACCACAACTTCTCCCTCCTCACCTACTTTTTCTACAAAACCTTCGGGTAACTCAAATTGAATTTCATCTGACTCTGTGACTTCCTCCGCTTTTGTTTCTGCTGCTTGTGCTTGGCGCTGCTCCAGCTCTTGTTGTGCTAATTCCTGTTGTTTACGAATTTCTTCTGGGTCAGGTTGATTAATATATGTAAAAACTGCTAGTATTACTCCGATTAAACCTAAACCTATTAATGTATTTTTATCCATTTCTATAACTTTCTATTTTTTTGCATCAATTGCTGCTTTTACAAATGCAACAAATAAAGGGTGTGGTTTTGCAACTGTACTTTTGTACTCAGGGTGAAACTGCACTCCTACAAACCAAGGGTGATCCGTGATTTCAACTACTTCAACTAAACCCGTATCTGGATTTTTTCCAGTGGCTATCATTCCACTTTTTTCGAAGTCCTCAAGGTAAGAACTGTTGAACTCAAAGCGGTGTCTGTGACGTTCATTTATTACTTCTCTGTTGTAGGCTTCATAAATATTTGAGTCTGGTTTTAACTCGCATTTATAAGCGCCTAAACGCATAGTTCCACCAAGGTCTGAAATTGATTTTTGCTCTTCCATTAAACTAATTACAGGGCGCTTGCTTTCTGGGGAAATTTCAACAGTATGAGCGTCATCCCACCCCAACACGTGTCGAGCAAATTCAATTACTGCGCATTGCATACCCAAACAAATTCCCAAAAACGGGATTTTATTTTCTCTAGCAAATTGCACAGCTGCTAATTTCCCTGTTATTCCTCTTGAACCAAATCCAGGAGCAACTAGAATTGCATCTAACTTATCTAATTTTGAAGCAACATTCTTTTTCGTTAATTTCTCCGAGTGAATCCACTGAATATTTACTTTGCAAAGGTTTGTAGCTCCTGCATGTATTAAGGCTTCATTGATTGATTTATAAGCATCTTTTAATTCAACATATTTTCCAATTAAACCTAGGTTGATCTCTGTTTTCGGTTGATGTAACTTTTCTAAAAATTGTTTCCAATCGTCCAAATCAGGGGAAGATTTTCTAGAAAGTCCAAGTTTTTTTAGTACGACAACGTCTAATTCTTCTTCTTGCATTAAAAGAGGAACTTCATAAATAGATGAAGCGTCCCTAGATTCAATAACAGCTTCAGGGGCTACGTTACAGAATTTAGCAATTTTCTTTCTTAAATTTAATTCTAATTCATGCTCTGTTCTACAACAAAGCACATCTGGCTGAACTCCAAGCTCTAACAAGGCTTTCACAGAATGCTGAGTTGGTTTTGTTTTTAATTCACCCGCAGCCGCTAAATAAGGAATTAACGTTAAATGTATGACAATACAATCGTCTTCAAACTCCCACAACATTTGTCGCACTGCTTCTACATATGGAAGAGATTCAATATCACCAACCGTACCTCCTATTTCAGTAATTATAATATCGTATTCACCGTTTTTTCCTAACTCTTGAATACTTTGTTTAATTTCATCCGTAACATGCGGAATAACTTGAACTGTTTTTCCTAGGTACTCGCCTTTTCGTTCTTTGTTAATAACAGATTGATAGATCCTACCTGTTGTGATATTATTCGCTTGAGACGTCTTAACATTTAAAAAACGTTCGTAATGTCCCAAATCTAAATCCGTTTCTGCTCCATCATCCGTAACATAGCACTCTCCATGCTCGTAAGGATTCAGTGTTCCAGGATCAATATTGATATAAGGATCTAATTTTTGAATTGTGGTGCTATACCCTCGAGCCTGCAATAACTTTGCTAATGAGGCTGCTATAATTCCCTTCCCTAATGAGGATGCTACCCCACCAGTTACAAAGACATATTTTGTAGAATTTGACATGATACTAAATTTGTAACTACGGGGCGCAAAGATACACAATAACCAATAGGTAAACCTAAGTATTTAAACTTTTTATTTTTTCATTCCAAAGGATTCATCAAAATCACTGGGGTTAACACATGTATTTATATTTAAAGCCGTGTTTGTACAGGCTTCGCTTGTTATTGCGACATCCCGCAGTGAGCTCTTTCTAAAACAACGAATATGAGTTTACCTAGGTTAGGGTAAAGTTCCTTTTAAAAAGATAACTAACTTTATTAGCTTATATCCGTATACAAAATTATGATGCGATTGCGCGCTGTATATAAATTAATATGTGTTGTGCTCGTCTTTTTAATGAGTTCGAGCACACCTGAAGGCCTAAATTACACGTCTGAAGACATCTCTTTTGGGGTAAAGATTGGTATTATGCCAACGGGACATCTTACGCAATATGCGCTTTTTTATAAACGAAACGGAAGGCATAGTCACGCACATGGTATAAGTTTAGCCGAATTAATCAACATTGGAACTGGAAAATGGCCTATTCCACAAACCAATAAATTCCACAACTTTTTTGATGAAGAAGGATTTAACGATAAAGCAAGTAAATCTTTTATTGACAGTCTCCCCGATTTTCGAGCAGGATTTGATTCACTGTGGAAAATCAGATTTGATGCACATCCCTTCGATGGGAAAAAAGGGGAAGGTTGGAGTCAGGGACTTTATCGTCCTTCTTTAAA
>SKHH01000141.1 GCA_007117055.1 Lishizhenia sp.
AATTAAAACACTTTAAATCAATGTACTATTTTAATAAAGGTATCAGATTGATGAATAATGCGGGTTAATTGGTTTTTTCTCTTTTTGCACGTATCACAACGATAACGATAATTAATAAAATCAATAAGCTGACAATAATAGCCAAATCACCATCCAACCACGGAAGGTGATCTTTACGAATATCACTTTTGGCAAGTAATTCATCAAGTTCAGGATAACGTCCTTTTTGAAGAATTACTATTTCGAGTGAATCCAATTCTTGATAAACTTTAAAATCATACTTATCTCGGTCAATACGTTTAAAGAAGTTAAATAGACTAGGGTATAGGTAGTTGTTTTTATTTAACTCATCTTTTGTTTGCTTGATTTTTCGTGAAGTAGCATTGTTTCTTCTGTCAAAGTTTCGTGAAATGGAATAAGCTATATACGCATTCGAAACATACAAATAGCGATGCAGAAAATCACCAAATTCTTCATAAGCTTTTGAAAGTAGTTTATCGTTTTCATCAGTGTACAACACCTCTCTTCTTAGAGCTTGTTCATAATTATTTGCAATGTGGGCGAGTTCTTTTTTACTTAGTTGATGAAATTGTAGGCTGTCTAGTAATGTTGGAAAAACAGTCATGTTTGCAATCCTCAGGAACTCTTCGTTTTGGAGCTTACGAGCATTTGCTAATTCTATTCGCGCTTTTAAAATAGTAGAGTTTTCGGGAAAAAGCTCCATTTCATTATTCAGTGATTTTATTAGTTTATTAAATCGCTTTGTTTTTCTCACCGATAACTGGTATAAACTGAGACTATTGATGGTGTTCAAAGTATCTGTATTCACCTTATTAAAATAGGCTAAAGCTTTTTCGTAATCTCCTAAGTACGTCAACTCGAAAGCGTAAAATAAACTATCTACACCAGTCCATTTACTCCTGCTTACTTTTTCTAAATTTCGAATCCCTTTTCTGATATAAGCTTTCGGTTCAGGTTGTCTATTGAAAGCAGGAATGGAGTAATAGGGAGTTTTTTGATTCGTAGGAGGTAATGGTAACGAAGATTGTCCTTTTAGTTCTCCGAAAGGTAATAGAGTTATCAAAAACAATGTTACTAAAGAAAATATGTAATGATGCATTTTTTTCATTCTAAAGCGCCTTTAAGAAAAACATATTCTAAAATATTAGCCCCCATATGGAGAGCTGCTTCTCGTTTTTCAGGAGGGTCGTTGTGCACACTTTCATCCTCCCAACCGTCTCCGAGATCAGTTTCGTAGGTGTATAACAAAACCATACGTCCGTCTTGAAAAATAGCGAATGCTTGTGGACGCTCTCCATCGTGTTCGTGAATTTTAGGTAGGCCTGAAAATGTATAGGTTTGTTTAAAAATAGGGTGGTCAAACGGAAGTTCTACGAGTTCTTCATTGGGAAACAGTTTTTTTATTTCCGGGCGAATAAACTCATCCATTCCATAATTATCATCGATGTGTAAAAAACCTCCACCCAACAGGTAGTTTTTTAAGTTTTCTATTTCTGAGGGTGAAAAAACGACATTTCCATGTCCCGTCATGTGAACAAATGGATAATTAAATATTTTTGGACTTCCCACTTCTACATAAGGAACATCCTCTGATATTGAGGTGCCAAAGTTTTCATTCATGAATTTCACCAGATTAGGAACGGAGGTTGGATTGGCATAATAATCTCCGCCACCTGCATATTTCAACACAGCTACCTGATAGCCCGATTGGCCGTAACTGCTAAAAATGAGGAGTAGAAAATATAGTGTATTAATTAACTTCATTCAAATTTCATTTTTGCTATTGCGCAAGCATAAAGCGCAGCCGTTTCTGTTCGTAATCTTGTTTTGCCTAAAGATATAGATTTATAGTTACATGATGTCGCTTTGGTTACTTCTTCTTGTGAAAAATCTCCTTCCGGTCCAATTAATATGGGGCAGTTTTGAGGTGTTAACACTTTGTGAATCGAATCTTTTTCAGGTTCATAACAATGCGCTATTAGTCCTATTGGATGTTTCTCTATAAACTCATCAAAAGAAATAGGTGAGTGTAAAATAGGTTTGTATAAACGCTTGGATTGCTTCATAGCACCAATGATTACTTTCTCTAATTTTTCAGTGTTAATTACTTTACGCTCACTATTTTCACAAATGATTAACGAAACTTCATGAATCCCCAACTCTGTACTTTTTTCGATGAAATGACTTAGTCGATCTACGTTTTTTGTAGGAGCAATAGCAATATGAATATGGAAATCATCTTTAGGGAATTGTTTCTTTTCCGTAATCCCAACTTTACAGTGCTTGAAATGATTGTCCGTTATTTTTGCTGTAAATACAAGGCCTTTACCGTTTACAAGTTCTAGTGATTCTCCTACTTGCATACGCAGTACCTTTCCAATATGCTTTGACTCATCAGGCGGAAGTGTAAATACTTCATGTAATGCTGGTGTATGGTCTAAAAAAAAACGTCGCATACATTTGAATTAATGGGTGATTTGATAAATTAATTCTTTTAATAAATCCGCATCTGTCGCATTTCCTTTATTAAAACCTTTGGACTTTAAATCGTATTCGTGCAATAGCGTAATATTTTTTGCGATTTTCTTAGGTTTATATATTTGCATGGAACGAATATAATCTTTGCATACAATGGGCGGAAGTCGAAATGTTGCTGCAAATTTTTGAGTGTCTCGTATTCCAAGAAAATGCGCGCGCATTAACTTGTCAAAAAACGAAAAAATTGTAGGGATTATTTGCGAAATATGAGCCGCTTTTGGGTTTTTTTCAAAATAGTGAATGATTTGATACGCTTTTTGTATATCTCTGCTACCAATAGCATTCACCAATTCGAAAGGATTGTAGTCTTTTGAAATACCAATATTTTCTTCTATGTGGACTTCGTTTATTTCGGTTCCTTTTTCTAGAATGATTGCAAGTTTTTCTATTTCTTTAGCAATCTTACCTAAATCTGTACCAAGTGCATCTACAAGTAGCAAAGACGCTTTGGGAGAAATTGTAAATCCTTTGCTTTTTACAAATTGTTGAATCCAAGTATCGACTTGATTTTCATAGAGCTTTTTGCTCTCAAATGTAAGGGCTTTCTTTTTTAATACTTGAGCGTACTTTTTTCGACCGTCGATTTTCTTGTATTTGTGACAAATAATAAACACGGTTGTAGGAGCAGGATTTGAAAAGTAGTTTTCGAGTACATCCCAATTTTTTAAATCTTGTGCTTCTTTTAAGATGACGAGCTGGTAGTCTGCCATCATTGGATATTGCTTTAATTGTCCCAATAATTGTAAGGCATCGACATCCTTGCCATAAACAGTGGTGAAATTAAATTCCTTTTCATGTTCTTCCAAGAGGTGCTCCGCTGCTGCATTGGATATCACGTCGATATAGTAAGCTTCCTCACCATGCAGTAAATACAGGGGTTCGGGTTTTTTATCTTTAAATTGTTGTACGATTTGCTTTACATCCATAAGGAAGGAGAGTTACTTTATATAACGAAAATCTTGGTTGTTTTTTAACGCTTTAACACTTTCTAGCATCAAACGAATACAATTTTCTACGTCCTTTTCATGACACATTTCTACTGTAGTATGCATGTATCGGATGGGTAGCGATATAAGTGCAGAAGGAACTCCTTCATTACTGTATGCAAAAGCATCTGTGTCAGTTCCTGTTGCACGTGACGCTGCTTGACGTTGGAAAGGTATTTTATTTTTTTCAGCGATAGAAATAATGTGTTTCAGTAAATTGTTTTGTACTGCAGGTCCATAAGTCAATACAGGACCATTGCCTCCTTTAAAGTCACCATGTACTTTTTTATCTAACATGGGAGTTCCTGTATCGTGACAAACATCAGTAATTATAGCTACATTCGGTTGAATACGCTGCGCTATCATTTGTGCTCCCCTCAATCCTATTTCCTCTTGAACGGCATTTACTATGTATAATCCAAATGGCAATTCTGTTTTACTTTCTTTAAGTATTCGTGCTACTTCTGCGATCATAAAACCACCAATTCGATTGTCTAAGGCTCTAGCGACATACCTGTTTTTATTTAGAATGGTAAATTCATCTTCAAAAGTTACCACACATCCCACATGAACCCCAAGTTTTTCAACTTCTTCCTTAGAAGAGCAGCCGCAATCTAACGTAATATTAGATAGGCTTGGTTTATCTTCTTTTTCTTGTCGGGTATGAATAGCAGGCCATCCAAAAACAGCTTTAACAATTCCTTTGTCTGTGTATATGTTTACTCTTTTTGAAGGAGCTATCAAGTGATCAGACCCACCGTTTCTTCGAACATAAATAAAACCATCATCTGTGATGTAATGTACAAACCAAGATATTTCATCCGCGTGAGCTTCAATCACAACTTTATAATCAGCTTTAGGATTAATCACTCCTACAACCGTTCCATAGTTATCCGTAAAATATTCATCGATGTAAGGTTTTAAATAAGATAACCATAATTTTTGACCCTCGACTTCAAAACCTGTTGGAGAGGAATTGTTTAGGTAGTTTTCTAAAAATGTTTTGCTCTTTGCAGTTATTATTTTTTTTGATGCCATCTTGTTTGTTTATGTGATGCCCTAAAGTTAATTACTACACTTTGAATATGCTAACGCTTTCATAATAAAATTTTAAAATGAATGAGTGGTATAAATGATTTAAAGAGCTCAAATTTTACCAGTCAATCGCAGGGTGTCCTCGGGAAGTAAGTAACTCATTGGTTTGAACAAAATGGTTGTTTCCAAACCAGTTGCCCCTGTTGGCTGAAAGCGGAGAGGGATGAGAAGCTTTAAGCACAACGTGTTTTTTCGAATCAATAAAACGAATCTTTTTTTGAGCGAAATTGCCCCATAATAGGAATACAACAAAATCTTTTTTATCACTTAAGGTATATATGACTTCATCCGTGAAGCTTTCCCACCCAAATTTTTGATGTGAACCAGGTTTACTTTTTTCCACGGTTAACGTAGCGTTCAATAATAATACACCTTGTTGAGCCCAATGGGTTAAGTTTCCAGAAGGCGGAATTAATTTTCCTGTGCTGTGGTTTAATTCTTTGAAAATGTTTTTCAGAGACGGGGGAGGAGCAATGTGGTCAGGAACAGAGAAAGCTAACCCATGCGCTTGTTCTAGTCCGTGATAAGGGTCTTGTCCTAATATAACTACTCGTGTTTTTTCGAATGAAGTAAGAGAAAAGGCACGAAAGATGTCTTCTTTTTTCGGATAGCAAGTGGTTTGTGAGAAGGCCTGAGAAACTTTGTTTTCTATTTTTTGAGCGTGATCTGCAGAAAAGAATGCTGACAGTGCTTTTTTCCAAGAAGAATCGAGTTGACTGAAAAACTCCATCTTTATTCAATAGTTTTGGAAGATTCTGAAATTAGTTCATTTAACTCGCATAGTTCTTTCTCGGTTAAATAACGCCACTCTCCAACAGGTGTATCTAATTCTATATTCATGATACGAATGCGTTTGAGTGCAGTAACTTCATAGTCGAAATATTCGCACATACGACGAATCTGTCTGTTGAGACCTTGGGTTAAGGTAATTCGAAACGTGGTTCTATTTACATATTCAACTTCGCAAGGCTTTGTTAATGTGTCTAAAATGGGTACTCCTTGACTCATTTTTGTAATAAAGTCAGGATGAATCGGTTTATTGACTTGAACAATGTATTCCTTTTCATGATTGTTTCTAGCACGTAGTATTTTGTTAACAATATCCCCATCATTCGTTAGTAAAATTAATCCTTCACTAGGTTTGTCTAATCTTCCTATGGGAAATATTCTTTTTTCATGATTAATGAAATCTATGATGTTGTCTTTTTCTCGTTGTTGATCTGTTGTACATACTATACCAACGGGTTTGTTTAGAGCGATATAAATAAACTCTTCTTTGGGGGAAGACAACACCTTGCCATCCACTTCAACGGAGTCAGTTGGTTTAACTTTAGTGCCAATTTCGGGTACTTTTCCGTTAATGGTAACCCTTCCTTGTTCTATTAATTTATCCGCAGCTCGCCGAGAACAGTATCCTGCTTCACTTAAATATTTATTAATGCGTACTTCTTCCATAAGGATTTACAACGAATTTTAAATTAAAAAACAAAAATAGGGAATTCTTTTTGATGAGGTTTTGATTTTGCCAGAGGGAGTTCTAATCTACACTTTACCTGATCCGTTAACCAAAACAGCTCAATTTGAAAAAAAAATCCGTATATTTCGAATTGTTGAAAAATCAATAAGTGACAGAACGACAAAAAAGAAGAACACAATTATAAAATGGATATATCCAAAAAAAAGCAACCTTTTCCAATAGGAAACAATCTAAGGAAGTATTTAAAAAAGTACAAGCGAGAAGAATCGATTCCACTGACCTACGAGGACATGAAACGCTGGACT
>SKHH01000187.1 GCA_007117055.1 Lishizhenia sp.
CCGAATCCAAGTCCCATTTTCAACTCATAAGAACCCCAAAAGTTCACAATGTGCTCAGGAGCAAAACGCAAACGATTACCAGCGTGTGGGTTAGGTTGTGTTCCATCTCTGTTTTCTTCTACATTTGTAAAAGCATAAGCATATCCAGCACTCAACTTAAATCCTTCAATAATTTCTCCTTGCACATCTAATTCTACCCCTCTTGATGTCCCTGTTCCCACATTTTCAAAAACTCCACCACCAAAATTCTCTAAAATATTAGTTCTTGCTAAATAAAAACCAGCAAGGTTGAAAGAAATCTTTTTAAGTTCATAACGAACCCCTACTTCACCTTGGTAACCAAATTCAGGATCAAAAAGTGTACCATCCGCTAAGTTTATTCTTCGTGTAGGCTTGAAGTAATTATTATACGAACCATAAATGGCTAATTTTTCAACAGGCTGATACACCAACCCTCCACGGTAAGTAGGAACAAGCGCATTAAAGGTAGCTACCTCTCCTTCTTCAATAAGGTTTCTGTCCGCATCTACTTGATTGGTATAGTATTCACCTGAAAAAGCATCTAAACGAACAGCTACCATCGCTTTTAATTTATCTGAAAAGTTAATCCAATTTTGACCAAAAAATCCATTCACAGTTTCCATACGTGCCTGATAAGAGTGGTCGGTAAAAAACAAGTTCCCTTGATTTAACACAGGATCCACAATTGAAATCATAGCAAACTTACCAGGCCCATCAATACTTCCTCTGAACGTTTTTCTATCCAACACACTTATAGAATGTCCAACAACAAATTTATTTTCTATTCCAACTAACTTGTACTTACCAGAGAGCTCTAATTGATTTTGAAAGGGCTTAGTTTGGTGGTTGAAATAAAACGGAAATGAACGTAATAAAGAATCTTGTGTTTCATTTATGGTCAACGATTCTGTAGAAAAATAATTAATATCATCTATATAATAAGAAACTTGATTACTCAATTTTAAGTTTTCAGAAATCTTACCTTCATAACGTACTTGAAAATCATAACGACGGTTATCTAAAAAATCTTGTGGGTCATTATAGCGCGTCATCGGATCCATAAGTGGCACAAGTGTACCGTCTCCTAAAACAGGAAGTCCTGTATCTGTCGTGTACGAATCATCGTTCACTTGAATAGATACTTGTACACTGTGTTCAGGATTAATGTTGTAACGCATACTTAAATACCCATTTGTTATGGTATGTCCTAACCCTCTAAATCCATCAGATTCATCCATTCCTAAATCAACTCTGTATAATAGATTATTAGTTACTGCACCTCCTGTACCTACTTTCACATTTCGTGTATTAAACGAACCGTAACTGGCTGAGAAATCTGCTGTAAAGTTTTCAGTAGGCTGTTTTCTTCGGACATTTATAATCCCCCCTAAAGCTGAGTGTCCAAACAAAACAGAAGAAGGACCTTTTAACACATCGATTCCTTCAACCGCAGCTAGATTAGTACTTGGAGCACTTTGAGAAATATTATGACGTTCATCACGAACCCCATCTACCAAAAGCACAAACTGTTCCATACCTCGCACTTGAAAATGCTGAAATCCACCATAAGTATTTCTAGGACGTACACCTGTAACATTTTCCATAGCTTTTCCTAAATCATTCGCTCCTCGTTGGTCTAAGACCTCTCGGTTAACACTGTGAACAGTAATCGGCAAATCACGTAACTTTACATCCATTTTATTAACACCAGAAGGTATTTCCGCCTTTCTAGCAAGAATATCCACCCCTTCTATAAGCTTAGCATCCTGATTTAAGACAATCGTTAATTTGACATCCGATGTTGAAACCGAAACCGATTGTTCATAGTCTTCGTACCCCATAGCTGAAACCACCAGCGTATACTCTCCTTTAGCGATGTTTTTTAACTCAAAGAATCCATTTGCATCACAAACAACTCCATTATTTCCTGGGTTTAATAATACCTTAGCAAATGCCACAACTCCTTGCTCTGATGTAACGTGTCCACTTACTGAATACGTTTGAGCAAAACTCATGCTCGTCATAAAACAACTCATTGAAAATATTACTAATAAACGTGATAAAACATTACTTTTTCTCATCATATTTTTTTGGCACAAATATAAAAACGATTTCAACAAATGCAACATTGTTGCATTTATGATTTTTAAAGTGATGCTTTTGCTTATTTAAGTTCTTTAAAAAACCTATATTTATACTTTAAAATAAGTATAAAAAGATGTCTACTACACCAACGCCATTTATTAAAGAAGCACATACCTTATTACTTCAACTGGTCGAGCTACAAAAGGAAGTTCAACACTTGGTTGACCAAAACAAAGATGCATCGTATTTAAGAAATGAATTAAAAATGTGTTTGACAGACTACTATAAAGCTTTAAATCAAAAACTAAGTAATTTTAAAATTCAGCACAATGAATCCATTGAAAAAAACATCGATTTACATCTGAATAGTTGGTTAACAAAACATAGATCTTCTCATTCACAAAGCGTAGTTGAACGAAAAAAAAGAACTTTTTTAGAATCCATTACCCAAGAAATTGGACATCTGTTATATGCTAAAAGTCTTTTTAACAGACCAAGGGACATTGCAAAATTCGCCGAAGAACTTCTACTAGAAACTGAATATCAAGAGAAAAACAACCTTAGTGGGATACATTTCTTAACAGAGGATAGCTATTGGTACGAAGAATAAAGGGAATCATATGCAATAAAGGTTGCGATATACCTTATTTTAAATTCCGTCTTTTCAACTTATACTGTTTTTTAAAAAAGTTAAATTTCGGAATGATATTTATATGTGAGGTTTTTCGTCGCACAACGCGAGACGAAAATCATTTGTGTGCGCTGTCATTTTTACCAATTACATGAGGAAAAATGTAGTTCTGTATTTAGACTTTTTTAAATTCCCAATCGCATTTGCAACAATGTTGCATAAATAAAATTTATTACCTATTTTTGTCTAGTGAAATTAAGTACTAAATATGATTCTTAGTGGTAAAGAAATAGAAAAAGAGTTAGGGCATACGATTTTCATATCACCTTTTAATGAAAAGCAACTAAATCCAAACAGTTATAATTTATGTTTGCACAATGAGCTATTAGAATACACTACCAGTCCATTGGATATGAGAAAATCTAACCCCACAAAACGAATCATTATTCCAGAGGAAGGGTTATTACTTGAACCAAACAAGCTTTATTTAGGAAGAACGAAGGAGTTTACGCGTACCGAAAAGTATGTGCCTATGCTTGAAGGAAGAAGTAGTATTGGTCGATTAGGAATGTTTATTCATGTAACCGCAGGTTTTGGTGATGTAGGATTTTCAGGATATTGGACGCTTGAAATTTTTGTTATTCAACCCCTAATCATTTACCCCAATGTTGAAATTTGTCAAATTTACTACCATAGTCTCCAAGGAGAACACACCCCATACGTTTCTGGAAAATACCAAAATAATGAGGGTATTCAGCCCAGTTTACTATATAAAGATTTTGAAAAATGATTTTAAAAAAATTAACCATATTACCTATTAAAATCTATCAGTGGTTGATTTCTCCTTTATTAGGGCAGAACTGTCGACACGAACCGACTTGTTCCCAATACACCATTGAAGCCATTCAAGAATGGGGTGCTATAAAAGGAACATGGTTAGGGGTTAAACGCCTAAGCAAATGTCACCCTTGGGGAACATTTGGCTATGACCCTGTACCAAAAAAAGAGAGAAAATGAAAACTAGAGAACTAGAAGAAACAACTACACTTTTACCACAATTTGAAAAAAGGAACGGATTGCTTCCCGTAGCAGTTCAAGAATCTTCAACAGGACAAATTCTTATGATTGGCTCTGTAAACCAAGAGGCTTTAGAAAATTCCTTAAAAACAAAAAAAGCAACATTTTTTAGTACTTCAAGAAATGAAATATGGGTAAAAGGAGAAACTTCTGGAAATTATTTGCAATTAGATGAAGTACTTATAGATTGTGACCAAGATGCTATCGTTTACAAAGTAACATTAATGAATGGAGGTGTTTGCCACACGTTCAATTCAATAGGAAAGAACCGCAAAGCATGCTTCTACAGAATCGTCGATTTACAAAAAAAAGAATTGGTCTTTTTAGAAAAATAATACGGTATGGAAATCATCGAACTCTTAAAATCAAATTCACTTCGCGTAACTAACCACAGGTTAGCTGTATTGACGTATATTCATCAAGCGACCTCTGCACTATCGCATTCAGACTTAGAATCTAATTTTAAAGGAGAAATTGATCGCGTAAGCTTATACAGAATCATTAATGCGTTTATAGAAAAGAATCTCATAAAAAAAATCATTGATGCTGAAGGACAAAAAAACTACATCTTCAATGCAAAACACAATCAAAAAGAAGATGTAAACATACAGCCTCACTACAAATGTAAAACCTGTAACGATATTATCGAGCTTCCTGAACTACCAGAAACATACCTTGAAAAAATAAAAGGTTTAAACATTGACCATATCAATGTCTTAGCCGAAGGTGTTTGTGATGTATGTAAAGAAGAAGATAAAAAATAAAAATTATAAACTAAATGAAAACTACCCTACTCTTATTCACTTCCCTATTAGCTGGTTTTGGGTTATGTTATATTATTTACCCGAAGACGCCTTCGCTTAACATTGCTATTGACGACATAGAAGAAACTACTTTTGACGAAAGAAGAAAAGAACTTAAAGAAGCTTGGGAGGCTTCTAAACGCTTTTCATTCAAAATACTCGAACAAATGCCTGAAGAAGGGTTTAGTTACAAATACACACCAGAAGCAATGACATTTGCAGAACAGTGGAGACACTGCTGTATTTATACTTGTAATATGTTAGCTGGTCGCTTTAACTTAGACAACAGTCCATATCCTGATAAGTCGCAGTATCCACCAGTGGTATTGAATAAAATTGAAGTGAAAGCAGAACTCACTAAAATGTACGACTATGTTTTTAACCTAATCGAAACCTTGCCAGCTGAAAAGCTTTTAGAGACTGTCAGTTTAGGAGGAGAAGAAATGCCTGGTTGGCGTTTTATTTACGCAATGGAAAACCATATCATACACCACAGAGGGTCGTGTGTAGTTTATTTACGATTGAATGATATCGTACCAATTGGATATTTCGGATGGTGATGGAAGAAAAAAAAATAAAAACAACATTAATAACAGGTTTTTTAGGAGCTGGTAAAACTACTTATTTGAATCATATCATTGAATCAAACCCTTCGACCCGCTACGCCATTATTGAAAATGAATTTGGAGAAGAGAGTATTGACGGGGAGCTTCTCATTCATTCGCCTACGAATTTAATTGAATTAAATAACGGGTGTCTTTGTTGTTCGCTAAACGATAACCTATTTGAATTATTAGCCTCTTTATACAAACGGAAAGATGAGTTCGATGAATTATTAATTGAAGCGACAGGAGTTGCAAACCCTGAAAATATTGCAACACCTTTTTTAAGTCACCCAGCGGTTAAAAATACTTTCGAGTTGGTCAACACGGTTTGTTTAATCGACCCTGAACAAATCAATGAACAATTGGAAAATACGGAAGAAGCGAGGCTACAAATCACTTTTTCTGACACTTTACTAATAACCAAAACCGACTTAGTTACTGATGAAAAGGTTAATGAAGTTAAACAGATTTTAGAAAAAATTAATCCTTTGGCTTCATTACTAATCAAAAAAGAAGGGAAATATCCGAACCTTCATAAAACAGAAACGTTGTTTTGTAAGGAACACAAAGGTAAAAGCCAATCACCTTGCGAGCACATGTCTGAACATAACACGTGTGGACATGATCACAAACATATCGAAAACCACAGTCATCAGCACACAGATATTACAACACATTCTTTTGTTTTTGAAAACCCCATAGATATTTCAACGTTAAAACATCAACTTTTTGTGTTAATTACCATTCAATCTAAGAACCTATATCGCGTAAAAGGGTTTGTTTTTGATTCAAAATCACCTACTCCTTTCTTGGTGCAATCTGTAGGTAAAAGGCTTATCATTGAACCCTTTACCAATTGGGTAAAGCAATCAAAACAACAAAGTAAATTGGTGTTTATTGGCAAAAATTTAAAAGCAGATGGTTTTAGAAAAATGATTGGTCGGAGCTTAATCAAGATGTAAGGAAAAATCACAACTAGCAACTGTAAAACGTTATCCCTAAAATTGCTATTTAGTCCCTAATGAAATCAAAAGTAGTGACCCAATTTTAAAAACTAATTAAAATACTGCGATTCAGTGAATTGTTTTTTTACTTCTCCCCACTAGGCTCTACCCAATCTCCATACGACTTAATCAATTCAATTAATTCATGTACCGCTTCTGCTTCGGGAACATTTTTTTTGATGAC
>SKHH01000002.1 GCA_007117055.1 Lishizhenia sp.
CCCGCTTCATTTGAAAAAGCTGCACGTTGAAAACCTAAGACAAGTACTCCAATAAATCCACCATAAATAGCATCGGGAGCAAAAGCTCCATTAAATATTGTTCCAAAAGCATTACCGATATTTTCGTAATTTATTCCGATTATAACCAAAGCACTTACTACATAAATCCCTACCATGGATGGAACAATTTTATCGGTAACTTTTGCAATTGACTTAATACCTCCAATAATTACAATACCAACTAAGATAGCAAGCACTACTCCAAACCAAAAACCATAATTCGCAAAATTTGACCACCCAGGAATTTCCGTCAACTGATTAAACGCTTGGTTGGCTTGAAACATATTTCCACCGCCAAAAGAACCGCCTACACACAAGACCGCAAAAATGACAGCTAATACTTTACCAAGTTTTGCGAGTCCTCTACGTTTTAAACCACTACTTAAGTAATACATAGGTCCTCCAAACACTTCACCTTGTTCATTTCTTTCGCGGTATTTCACCCCTAAAGTACACTCTACAAACTTGGATGACATTCCAATTAACCCAGCTAGAATCATCCAGAAAGTAGCGCCTGGTCCTCCCATACTAATAGCAATCGCCACACCAGCAATATTTCCTAATCCAACCGTAGCGGAGAGTGCAGTAACGAGTGCTTGAAAATGTGAAATCTCTCCATGCTCTTTTGATGGGTCATCATATTTACCACGCACTAAATCAATTGCATGAATTGCTCCCCTTATGTTCACGAACTTCATTCTAAACGTAAAAAATACTGCTCCAAGAACAAGCCAAACTACGATTAAAGGTATACCCTGAGTTTTCGTATCTAAATTCCTGAAATAAAAAGGTTGCGGAGTGTCATATTCTATTTTAGCAATTTTCTTATCAGAGCGATTTCCGCGTTTATTTATAAAGAAAACAGATTCTCCACGTTCCGCTAAATGGATCACTCTACCAGTACCCATTGCGTAAACTAATAACTCTTCACCGTTATCATCTAGAACGACAAGTGGCTCTTGATGCTTTACCATTTCACCATCCGCAACAAGCCATTCTTTTATGGTGTAATTTTCCCTTGTTGGATCTAGAGCGAATGGAGCTTTTAACACATATTCTTTCACCTTAACAGTGTCCGACCAAAGAGGATGAAATAAAATGGTCGTCATAACACCCACAGCAGGCTTCATCCATTCATTAAATTTCTCCTGGATACTTTTTGAAGACCTTTCACCTCGAACGTGGACGGTATCATTATTTGCATCAACCACAACAACCTCAATAGTACTTCCTTCTGGAAGCCCATTTGCTCTATCTTGATAAATACTTATGTTTTGTTGATTCCAAACATATCTATAGGGAGTTTTCCCCCCGCTAACATGAACAGATGCAACCACATCATCAATTGCGTCTTCGGGATTTTCTATTTCTAAGGATGCTGTTAAAGGTTCGGAAGCTTGAAAATTTAATGAAAATAAAAGTAAAAAGAACAGCAGTAAAAATTTCATCTTAATAATTGATTATAATTTATTCAATGTTTCAGCGTCGAAATATACTAAACATCGCGCAGAATGCAATAACAACAATCAAGAAAGTTCTACCTCTAAAAAAAGTTCTATTCTACACTTAGAAAATGATTTACACAGAGATTAATAAACGCTCTTTTTTTTGTAGCTCCTTAAACGCAAAAGAAACGGGCAAATTCCCATTCTATTTTTTCCTAAAAAACACTCTAACCGGAACCCCTTCAAAATCGAAATTCTCACGTAATTTGTTTTCAAGAAAACGCTTATAATCATCTCGAATATACTGAGGTAAATTACAGAAAAAAGCAAATGCCGGTGCGTGAGTAGGTAGTTGTGAAACAAATTTAATAGTCACATATTTACCTTTGATTGCCGGAGGTGGATTAAACTCTATTACTTCTTGCATCACTTCATTCAACTTAGAAGTAGAGATCTTCTTCACTCGATTGTGATATACGCGCATTGCTTCTTCCAATGCTTTATGAATTCGTTGCTTTGTCAATGCAGAAGTAAAAACGATTGGCACATCATTAAAAGGTGCAAGCTGATTCCTAATTTTTTCCTCGAAAGCAGCAGTTGTTTTATGATCTTTCTCAATTAAATCCCATTTATTGACAAGTACCACAACACCTTTATGGTTTTTCTCACAGATATAAAAAATATTCAAATCTTGCTTCTGAATACCTTCCGTAGCATCTACCATAAAAATACACACATCAGCACTTTCAATCGTTCTAACTGATCGAAGAACCGAGTAATACTCAATATCTTCATGCACCTTACTCTTTTTTCTAATACCAGCAGTATCAATGAGTACAAAATCAAAACCAAAGGCGTTATATCGAGTATTCACAGCATCTCTAGTCGTACCAGAAATAGGAGTTACAATGTTTCTATTTTGATTTAACAAAGCATTAATTAAGGATGACTTTCCTACATTCGGTTTTCCAACTATTGCAAACCTCGGTAAGTCTTCATTGTTTTCTATTTCTTTTGAAGAGAATTCCTTCACAATTTCATCCAATAAATCTCCTGTACCCGAACCATTAGTGGCTGAAACATCAAAAACATCTCCCACACCTAGCCCCCAAAATTCAGACGACAAACCAACACGTTGAGTGTTGTCCACTTTATTAGCAACGATAAATACTTTCTTCTTTGTTCCTCTCAATAAATTAGCAACTGCATGATCTAAGTCAGTTATACCCGTAGTAACATCAACGACAAAAAGAATGACATTAGCCTCATCAATAGCAATCTCAACTTGCTTTCTTATTTCATCTTCAAAAATATCTTCAGAACCTTTCACATAGCCTCCTGTGTCAATCACTGAAAATTTATATCCAATCCATTCACCAAGCCCGTAAATACGGTCACGTGTAACACCACTCATTTCTTCAACAATTGCTTGTCTCGATTCCACAAGTCGATTAAACAATGTGGATTTACCTACATTAGGTCTTCCAACTATAGCAACAATATTACTCATATTTAATAACCGTATTTCTTAAGTTTATTTTCGGAACTACGCCAGTCTTTATCTACCGATACATGCGTTTCAAGAAAAATCTTTTTATCCAAGAACTTTTCGATATCTTTTCTTGCGTCAATTCCAATATATTTTAATTGTCTTCCTCCTTTACCTATAATAATTCCTTTTTGCGAATCTCTTTCTACAATGATATTGGCTCTAATCTTAATAATATCATCCTCCTCAATAAAATCTGTCACCACTACTTCACATGCGTAGGGAACTTCTTTTTTAAGGTTAAGAAAGATTTTCTCTCGAATAATTTCAGCTACAAAAAACCGAATAGGACGATCCGAAATAGCCTCTTTATCAAAATATGGAGGAGAATCTGGTAACAAGTCAATAATAATTTCTAATACAGCGTCCATATTGAAGCCGTGCAAGGCAGATACAGGAAGCACTTTTGCATTGGGCAGTTGTGTTTGCCAGTAAGATATTCTTTCAGCAGCCACAGTTTGATCCTTCAGATCAATTTTATTGATTAAACAAAGTACGGGTATTTGTAATTTTTTGATCCGCTCTAAAGTATCTTGATGATTAGTTGTATTTTCAAAAACATCCGTAATAAAAAGTAACACATCGGCATCTTTTAAGGAGCCATCAACATAACTCATCATAGAATTATGCAATTCGTAAGATGCATTGACCACACCTGGAGTATCAGAAAAAACAATTTGGTAATCCTCGGTATTCAGAATACCATGAATTCTATGCCGAGTTGTTTGTGCTTTAGATGTAACGATGGATAATTTTTCACCCAACATTTTATTCATTAATGTTGATTTACCAACATTAGGACTACCAACAATATTTACAAATCCTGATTTATGCATTATCAAATAAATTACGACATTCTAATTACTCAAACTATTATATAGTAATGAGAACCATACAATATGCAAAACTAAAGAATTCACCTCAATTACTCATCACTTTATAGGTACAAAGCAAAACTACTCTCAATTTAAAGATCACATGAAGAAGGAATACCTGCAAGGACTGAGTTGAAAACAATAAAATGAAAAAAAAGCGAGATTAAAAATCTCGCTTCTCAACTTTATGTAATCAAAAGCTATGCGTCTTTCTTATCATCTTTTGACTCCTCATCCGACTTATCCTCTTTAGCTTGAGCATCTTCATTTTTTGCTTCATCCGATGCTTCCACCTTTGGTTCCTCTTCTTTAACTTCAGATTCAGTAACCGATTCAGCAGCAGGAGCAGTTGTCGCTTTTTTACCACCTCTTCTAGAACGACGAGTTGTTTTCTTTTCTTGTGTTCCAGCTAACATTAATTCATTGAAGTCAACCAATTCAATCATACACATCTCAGCATTATCACCTAAACGGTTTCCTGTTCTAATGATACGCGTATAACCTCCAGGTCTGTCCGCTACTTTTGGACCAACTTCTCTGAATAATTCAGAAACAGCTTCTTTTTGCTTCAAGTAACTAAATACTGTTCTTCTTGAATGCGTTGAATCTGTTTTTGACTTTGTAATCAAAGGCTCTACATACTGGCGCAAAGCTTTAGCTTTTGCAACAGTCGTAGTAATTCTTTTATGTTCAATTAAGGAGCAAGCCATATTCGAAAGCATTGCTTTTCTATGAGCCGTCTTACGTCCTAAATGATTAAATTTCTTACCGTGTCTCATTTTTCTATATTATCAATATTGTTAATCTTTGTCCAGTTTATACTTAGACACATTCATTCCAAAAGACAATCCTTTAGATTCTACCAAATCTTCTAACTCTGTCAAGGATTTCTTTCCAAAGTTTCTAAACTTCAACAAATCATTTTTGTTGTAAGAAACTAAATCTCCTAATGTTTCAACATCAGCAGCTTTAAGACAGTTCAATGCACGTACTGACAAATCTAAATCAACCAACTTAGATTTCAACAACTGACGCATATGTAAAGAAGTTTCATCAAACTCTTCTGTTTCAGATTTTATCTCACTATCCAATGTAATTCTTTCGTCAGAGAACAACATGAAATGATGAATTAAAATCTTAGCAGCCTCTTGCAACGCATCTTTTGGATGAATAGATCCATCTGTCTTGATATCTAAGACTAATTTTTCGTAATCAGTTTTCTGTTCAACACGGAAATTTTCAATTGCGTATTTCACGTTTTTGATTGGAGTAAAAATTGAATCAATAAAGATAGTACCAAATGGAACATTAGAAGTTTTGTTCTCTTCAGCTGTTACATAACCACGACCTTTAATAATTTTCAATTCAATGTCCAACTTCACAGAAGGCTCCATATTACAAATCAACAAGTCAGAATTAAGCACTTGGAAAGCCGATGTAAATTTTCCAATATCACCCGCAGTAAATCTATCTTGACCAGCAACAGAGATTACAACTGTCTCCTCATCCTGCCCCTCAATTTGTTGTTTAAAACGAACTTGCTTCAAATTCAATACAATTTCCGTAACATCTTCGACTACTCCTTTAATAGTGGAAAATTCGTGATCCACACCTTCTATTCTCACAGAGGCGATAGCAAACCCTTCCAAAGAAGAAAGTAAAATTCTTCTTAAAGCATTTCCTACTGTTATACCATAACCAGGTTCTAATGGTCTGAATTCGAATTGACCTTCATGTTCATTCGATTCATTCATTATCACCTTATCCGGCTTTTGAAAATCTAAAATAGCCATAATAAATATTTTAATTATTTAGAGTATAATTCGACAATAAGCTGTTCCTTGATATTCTCAGCAATCATTTCACGAGAAGGAAGGCTTACTACAGAACCTGTCATTTGAGCGGAATTCCAATCCAACCAATCTTGTTTAGCCGATGAGCTAGCCAAAGAATTAGCGATAATCTCTAAAGATTTAGACTTCTCTCTAACACCAACAACATCACCAGTTCTTAATGTATAAGAAGGGATGTTTACAATTTTTCCGTTTACCGTAATGTGTTTGTGAGAAACTAATTGTCTCGCACCACTTCGGGTAGGAGCAATTCCCAAACGATACACAACGTTATCTAAACGAGATTCACAAAGAATTAATAAGTTTTCACCTGTAATTCCTTTCATAGCCGAAGCTTTCTTAAACAAGTTAGAAAACTGCTTTTCCAAAATACCATACGTGTACTTTGCTTTTTGCTTTTCAGCTAATTGAACCGCATATTCCGACTGTTTACCACGACGTTTATTTGGACCATGTTGACCCGGACCATATTGACGTCTTTCCAGCGCTTTGTCTGGACCAAAAATAGGCTCTCTAAATCTACGAGCTACTTTGGATTTTGGACCTGTATATCTTGCCATAAATTAAAATTAATGAGAGAATTGAGAATTAAGGCATCTTCCTTCGTCAATTATCAGCCTCTCTGTTGTTATATATTAAACTCTTCTTCTTTTAGGAGGACGACATCCATTATGCGGAAGTGGCGTAACATCAACAATTTCTGTTACCTCAATACCACTATTATGAATAGATCTGATTGCCGATTCACGACCTGCTCCAGGACCTTTCACAAAAACTTTCACCCTACGTAATCCGAAGTCATGCGCTTCTCTAGAACAATCCTCAGCAGCCACCTGAGCAGCATAGGGAGTGTTTTTCTTAGAACCTTTGAAGCCCATTTTTCCAGCAGAAGACCAAGAAATAACTTGACCTTGACTGTTCGTTAAAGAAATAATGATATTGTTGAAGGTAGCTTGAATATGCGCTTCACCAACAGCATCTACTTTTACGTTTTTCTTCTTCTTTTGATTAGACTTTGCCATCTTATTAAAAATTATTTAGTTGCTTTCTTCTTGTTAGCAACAGTTTTTCTTTTACCTTTTCTTGTACGAGAATTATTCTTAGTTCTTTGACCTCTCAATGGAAGACCAGCTCTGTGACGCACACCTCTGTAACAACCGATATCCATCAAGCGCTTAATGTTCAACTGAGTTTCTGAACGAAGAGCGCCTTCAACTTTAATCTCATTTACAGAATTACGAATCTTTGAAATTTGATCATCGTCCCAATCTTGAACTTTGACGTTTACATCAATTTCATTTGAATCTAAAATGTGTTGCGCTCTACTTCTACCTATTCCATAGATATACGTCAAACCAATAACACCTCTTTTGTTTTTTGGTAAATCAATACCTGCAATTCTAGCCATAATACTTACACAATTTGTTTAACCCTGACGTTGTTTAAACTTAGGGTTCTTTTTGTTAATTACGTAAACTCTTCCCTTTCTTTTTACGATCTTGCAATCAGCAGAACGCTTTTTTACTGAAGCTCTTACTTTCATCTTTCTTTAATTTAGTGAGGTTTCCCTCATTATTTATATCTAAATGTTATTCTCCCCTTTGTCAAATCATAAGGAGACATTTCCACTTTCACTTTATCCCCTGGAAGGATTTTGATGTAATACATTCTCATTTTACCAGAAATATGAGCTGTAATAACATGTCCATTTTCTAACTCTACTCTAAACATCGCATTAGACAATGCTTCTACGATGGTTCCATCTTGCTCTATTGAGGCTTGTTTTGCCATAAATTTTTCTTATCGTTTAAATTACATTCCAGAACTTTCGTTTTGCACCCTTCTACCTCTAATTTTTGTCCCTTCCATTAGACCATCGTAGTGACGATTTAACAAATAAGATTCAATCTGTTGAAGCGTATCCAATACAACACCAACCATGATTAGAAGAGATGTACCACCGAAGAAAAGAGCGAAACCATCTCCCACACCAAACAGAACAGCTATCGCAGGAATAATTGCGATAATTGCTAAAAACAGTGAGCCAGGCAATGTGATTTTAGAAACCAAATCATCAATAAAATTCGCCGTTTCATCTCCCGGTCTAACACCAGGAATAAAGCCACCATTTCGCTTTAAGTCATCCGCCATTTTCTTTGGGTTAATCATGATTGCTGTGTAGAAATAAGTAAACACAATAATCAAGATTGCTAACAAAAGGTTATACCAAAATCCAAAAATTCCAAAAGACGATTGCATGAACATAACAGGAACCGTCATAATTGCCTGAGCAAAAATGATTGGCATTACACCTGAAGAGTTCACCTTAATCGGCAAATAAGATCTAGCACCTTGCGCTCCAACCGCTTCACCTCTAGCGCCTGCAACCCGTTTAGCATAGTTCATCGGTATTTTACGCACCCCCATTACAACCAATACTGTGGCCATAACAATTAGCATAAAAACTACTACCTCAATAATAACTGTTAATGGAGCATTATTTACTGTTTCAGCCACAAAAGATTGCGGCAGACGAGCAATAATACCCACAGTAATTAATAATGAAATACCATTACCAACACCTTTATCGGTAATTCTTTCACCTAACCAGACTGCAAACATTGCACCAGCTACAAGAACTAAAACAGATTGTATCCACCATAACGGAGAGTCTATAAACTCCGCCGGAATAGCATTTCTACTCCCCACATAAAGCGTCAAATAACTTGGCGCCTGAACAGCACAAATGATGATCGTTAGAATACGCGTATAGTTATTAATTCGTTTCCGACCACTTTCACCTTCTTGCTGCATTTTTTGAACAGCCGGAACAGCCATCCCCATAAGCTGCATAATGATCGATGCAGAAATGTAAGGCATGATACCGAGCGCTAAGAAAGAAGCGTTGGTAAAACCACCACCCGAGAGTAGACCTAAAAGCCCCTCAATAGTTCCCGCTTCTACTCCATCTGCACCAAGACGTGCACTGTCCACCCCTGGCAGAACAATAAAGCTACCAATACGAAAAACGAGAATTAAGGACAAGGTAATCGTTAACCTTTTCCTTAACTCCTCAACTTTCCAGATATTCTGTATATTTTCAATAAACTTCTTCATTTGAGCTAAATAGTTGGCAAAGATAATTAGATTTCCGAACAAACACCACCGTTAGCTTCAATTCCTGCTTTTGCAGTTGCAGAAAATTTGTGAGCGGTAACGTTTAACTTGGCTTTTAATTCGCCACGACCTAAAATCTTTACAAGTTCATTATGACCAACAAGACCATTTTCTTGGAGCACTTGTGGGTTAATTTCTGTTAATTGCTTTCTATCTACAAGATCTTGGATAATATCCAAATTGATAGGTTTGTATTCAACCCTATTTCGGCTTTTAAAGCCAAATTTAGGGACTCTTCTTTGAAGTGGCATTTGCCCACCTTCAAAACCTATTTTTTTGCTGTAACCAGAACGAGACTTAGCCCCTTTGTGACCTCTCGTAGATGTACCACCATAGCCAGAACCTTGACCACGACCAATTCTTCTTTGACGTTTTCTAGACCCTTCAGCTGGTGTTAAATTATTTAGATTCATTACATTCAATTTTTAAAGTTCTACTCTACCACTTCTACTAAGTGTTTCACTTTTTCCACCATACCAAGAACCTGAGGAGTCGCCTCCTTTTCAACTACTTGGTGTAGTTTTTTGATTCCAAGCGCTTGAATCGTAGCTTTTTGTCGCTTCGGACGATTAATTGCACTTCTTACTTGCTTTATTTTAATTGTAGCCATTTTAAGAATATATTTAACCGTTAAACACTTGATCTAAAGAAATACCACGTTGCTTCGCTACAGAAACGGCGTCCCGCATTTGCGCAAGCGCATCAATAGTAGCTTTTACCACATTGTGCGGGTTCGAAGACCCTTGAGATTTCGCCAATACATTGTGTATACCAACACTTTCTAATACCGCACGCATTGCACCACCTGCAATTACACCTGTACCATTCGATGCTGGTTTGAGTAGAACGCGAGCTCCTCCATATTTACCTTTTTGTGCGTGAGGCACCGTTTCGTTAATAATAGGAACTCTAATAAGATTCTTCTTTGCGTCATCGATACCCTTAGCAATTGCTTCAGTTACCTCTTTCGCTTTACCGAGACCATGACCAACAATACCATTTTCGTCACCTACTACAACAATAGCAGAGAAACTAAAAGTACGTCCACCCTTGGTAACTTTTGTAACTCGATTAATACCGACTAGCTTATCTTTAAGCTCTAGTTCGGCAGATTTAACTCTATTCATTTGTGCTGCCATAATCTAAAATTTAAGTCCACCTTCTCTTGCTGAGTCGGCTAACGATTTAACTCTTCCGTGATATAAGTAACCATTACGATCAAACACTACAGTTTCCACGCCAGCCTTAATAGCTTTCTCAGCGATAAGTTTGCCCACTACAGCAGCTTGTTCAACTTTAGTTACATTTTCACATTCCTTTACTCCTTGAGACGATGCAGATGCAATAGTTACACCATTTACATCATCAATTAACTGCGCATAAATTTGCTTGTTACTTCTATACACAGACAAACGCGGAGTTTGTGCAGAACCAGAAATATTTTTTCTAATTCTTCTTTTAATTTTAGCTCTTCTTGCTAATTTACTAAATGCCATGATAATAAATTTATTAAGGTTATTTACCTGCGGCTTTACCAGCTTTTCTTCTAATAATCTCACCTTGGAAGCGAATACCTTTTCCTTTGTAAGGTTCCGGTTTTCTGAGGGAACGAATTTTGGCAGCTACTTGTCCTATCAATTGCTTGTCGTGAGACTCAAGTGTCACAACTGGTGCCTTACCTTTATCGGTTTGAGCAGTTACCTTAACTTCTTTAGGTATTTCGAAAATAATTGGGTGCGAGTACCCTAGTGCTAAGGTCAATCTTTGACCTTGAACATCAGCTCTGTAACCTACACCAATTAACTCCATTACCTTTTTGTACCCTTCAGAAACACCTTCCATCATATTTGATACAAGCGCACGGTACAAACCGTGTTTTGCACGATGATCTGGTGCATCAGATGCGCGGTCAAAAATTAATGTATTGTCCTCTTGACTAACCGTTACACAGCTATCCAATTCTTGTGAAAGTTCACCTTTAGGACCTTTAACCAAAATGGTTGCTCCATTAATTTTTACTTCTACTCCACTCGGGATTGTTACTGGGGATTTTCCTATCCTAGACATTTCTAATAATCCTTTTATATTAATAAACGTAACACAGTACTTCACCACCGATATTCAACTTTCTAGCTTCTTTATCAGTAATAACACCTTGAGAAGTAGAAACGATTGCAATACCAAGACCATTTAAAATCCTTGGTAATTCAGTGGCGTTACTATATTTTCTTAAACCTGGTTTAGAGACTCTTTGCAACTCTGTAATTGCCGGAGTCTTCGTAGATGGATTATACTTCAAAGCAATTTTAATCATACCTTGCTTATCATCCTCTTCAAATTTAAAATTAGTAATATACCCTTTTTCAAAAAGTATATTCGTAATTGCTTTTTTCATATTTGAAGCAGGAATCTCCACTACTTTTTTACGTGCACTGCTCGCATTTCTAATGCGAGTTAAAAAATCTGCTATTGGATCTGTATTCATATCTTAATTTCTTTACGATTACCAACTTGCTTTTTTAACCCCTGGTATTTGACCAGACAATGCCATTTCTCTAAAGGTTACCCTTGAAATACCAAATTGTCTCATATAACCTCTTGGTCTTCCAGTCAAACCACAACGGTTATGCAAGCGTACCTTAGATGAGTTTGCAGGCAATTTTTGTAATGCTTCCCAATCACCAGCTTCTTTCAAAGCCGCACGTTTTTCAGCATACTTCTTTACCATTGCTTCTCTTTTGCGCTCACGCGCCTTCATTGATTCTTTTGCCATGATACTATTTTTTTGTGAATGGGAAACCAAATGCATCTAACAATGCCTTCGCTTCTTCATCATTACTTGCAGAAGTAACGAATGTAATGTCCATTCCTAAAATTTTATTTACTTTATCTATATCAATTTCTGGGAAAATGATATGCTCTTTCACCCCCATGTTGAAATTCCCACGTCCATCAAACCCTTTAGCTGGAACACCTTTAAAATCTCGTGTTCTAGGAAGAGCGATTGAAATAAGACGATCAAGAAACTCATACATGTTATCACCTCTCAAGGTAACTTTTGTTCCGATAGGCATTCCTTTTCTCAACTTGAAATTAGAAACGTCTTTCTTAGAAATTGTTGCAACTGCTTTTTGACCAGTGATAAGTGAAATATCATCAACAGCACCATCAACCAACTTTTTGTCTGCAACAGCTTCTCCAATACCTTGTGAAATAACAATCTTTTCTATTTTCGGAACACGCATCACAGAGCTGAATCCGAATTTCTCAGTAAGTGCAGGAATAATCTCCTCACTATACTTTTTTCTAAGTCTTGGTGTATAACTACTCATTACTTAATCTCTTCTCCTGTCTTTTTAGCGATACGAACTCTCTTTCCATCCTTATTCAGTGCTCTACCTACGCGAGTAGGAGTACCATTGTGAACAAGCATGAGGTTAGAAATATGCAGAGCCGCTTCTTTCTCTACAATTCCTCCCTGAGGATTAGCAGCATCCGGTTTAACATGTTTTTTAATCATGTTTACACCTTCTACTGTAGCACGGTCTTTCTTACGATCAATAGTAAGTACTTTTCCTTCTTGACCACGATTTTCACCGCTCAGAACTTTAACCGTGTCACCCACTTTAATGTGTAATTTTTTTTGCATAACTTACAATTTTTAAAGTACCTCTGGAGCAAGTGAAACAATCTTCATGTAATTGTTTTCACGTAACTCTCTAGCTACTGGTCCGAAGATACGAGTACCTCTCATTTCATTAGCTTGGTTCAAAAGAACCACCGCGTTATCATCAAAACGAATATAAGAACCATCTGGACGACGGATTTCTTTTTTCGTTCTTACTACTACTGCCTTGGCTACTTGTCCTTTTTTGACGTTACCAGAGGGCATTGCTTGCTTGACAGTAACCACGATTTTATCGCCTACTGAAGCATAACGACGTTTAGTACCGCCTAAAACACGGATACACAACACCTCTTTTGCTCCACTATTGTCGGCTACTGACAGCCTTGATTCTTGTTGTATCATTACTTAATACTATTTAGCTCTTTCAACAATTTCTACTAATCTCCAATTCTTTGATTTACTCAAAGGTCTTGTCTCCATGATTCTAACCGTATCACCTTCGTTACAGTCATTTTTTTCATCGTGGGCGACAAATTTAGTAGTTTTTTTTAGGAACTTACCATACTTAGGGTGTTTTACTTTTCTTTCAACAGCAACAACTATGGATTTATCCATTTTGTTACTCGTAACAACACCCGTACGTTCTTTTCTTAAATTTCGCTTTTCCATTTCAAGCCGATTTCAAATTAACAAGCTTACGCTTGACTTTTTCTATTATTCATTTCCGTATTCAATCTTGCGATTGTTTTTCTCAGTCCACGAATCTGCAATGGATTTTCAAGCGGAGACACTTTATGTGTCAATAGCATCTTTTCCATATTTTCAACAGACTCATCTAATCTGTCGCGTAGATCTTCATCGGATAATTGAATGATTTCTTCCTGTTTCATACTTTACTTATTTACCCGGTATAACAAAATCCGGACGTACGACAAATTTACATTTCACGGGTAACTTTTGAGCAGCAAGCCTCATAGCTTCTTTCGCTGTCTCATACGGCACACCGTCAGCTTCAAACATAATTCGTCCTGGGCGAACAACTGCGACCCAGTGACTAGGAGCACCTTTACCTTTACCCATCCTTACCTCTGCAGGCTTAGAAGTCACCGGTTTGTCTGGAAAAATTCGAATCCAAACCTTACCTTCCCTTTTCATGTAACGCGTTACAGCGATACGAGCAGCTTCGATTTGTCTTGAAGTAATCCATCCAGGCTCCAATGTTTTGATTCCAAAAGATCCAAAAGCGATTTGACTACCTCTATGAGCTATTCCACGATTTCGGCCTTTTTGGGCTTTTCTAAATTTTGTTCTCTTTGGTGATAACATTTTTCTTAGCTTTTAATTAGTCAAACACTTACCTTTTCTTTCTTCTAGCACCACCAGCTTTTCTACCACCTTTTTTAGAGTCCATACCTACATTTGGAGAAAGGTCACGTTTACCATAAACTTCACCTTTACAAATCCAAACCTTGATACCAATTCTTCCGTAAGTAGTGTGCGCTTCTGAAAGTGCATAATCAATATCTGCTCGGAACGTATGGAGAGGGGTTCTTCCATCTTTGTACATTTCGGAACGCGCCATTTCGGCACCATTCAAACGACCAGAAATTTTCACTTTGATACCTTCAGCACCCATTCTCATCGTAGAAGCTATAGCCATTTTAATTGCTCTACGGAAAGAAATACGTGCTTCAATTTGACGAGCAATAGAGTCAGCAACAAGACGAGCATCCAATTCTGGACGTTTGATCTCGAAGATGTTAATCTGAATTTCTTTATTCGTCAGTTTTTTCAACTCTTCTTTGAGTTTATCTACTTCTTGACCTCCTTTTCCGATGATAACACCAGGTCTAGACGTGTTGATGGTAACGGTCACCAACTTCAAAGTTCTTTCGATGATAATTTTAGAGATACTTGCTCTTGACAAACGCGCATGCAAGTACTTTCTAATTTGATCATCCTCTATAATTTTATCTCTATAGTTATCTCCACCATACCAGTTTGAATCCCAGCCGTGGATAAATCCTAAACGATTACCTATTGGATTAGTTTTTTGTCCCATTTCCTAATTTTTAACTCCATCCACGACAATACGAACGTGGTTAGAACGTTTTCTAATTCTGTGAGCTCTACCTTGCGGAGCTGCTTGAATACGCTTTAACATACCTGCAGGAGAAACCTCAATTGTTTTCACAATTAACATTTCATCCTCCAACGATTTATCTTCATTTTTTTGTTCCCAATTTGAAATTGCTGAACGCAATAACTTCTCAAGACTTTTTGAAGCTTCTTTAGGATTATGTTGTAGAATATTCAAAGCTTTATTCACTTCAATTCCTCGAATTAAATCGGCTACCATACGCATTTTACGCGGAGCGATAGGAGAATCTTTAAGTGACGCAAAAGCGATCTGTTTTCTCTCTTCTTTCAGCCTTTCAGCCATTAATCTTTTTCTTGCACCCATGATCTTGAAGTTTTATTATCTTCTTTTATCTTTTTTATTACCAGCATGACCACGGAAATTTCTTGTTGGAGCAAATTCCCCTAGTTTATGCCCTACCATATTTTCAGTAACATATACAGGAATAAATTTATTTCCATTATGCACTGCGATAGTTAAGCCAACAAAATCAGGTGTAATAGTCGATGCTCTCGACCAAGTTTTAATGACACTTTTAGAACCTGAAGATTGCGCTTGTTCCACTCTTACGTTCAATTTATAATGAACAAATGGAGGTTTTTTTAACGAACGACTCATATCTTATTTCTTTCTTTTCTCAATAATAAATTTATCCGAATACTTCTTCTTAGCACGTGTTTTGTATCCTTTAGCAGGAAGACCTTTACGTGATCTAGGATGACCACCAGAGCTTCTTCCTTCACCACCACCCATTGGGTGATCAACTGGATTCATAACCACACCACGTACACGAGGACGACGACCTAACCAACGAGATCTACCCGCCTTTCCAGAAACTACTAAACTATGCTCTGCATTAGAAACAGAACCGATAGTTGCTAAACAAGAAGTAAGAATCATTCGCGTTTCACCTGAAGGCATTTTGATGATAGCATATTTACCATCTCTTGCATTCAACTGCGCATAAGTACCAGCACCACGAGCAATTGCACCACCTTTACCAGGTTTTAGCTCAATGTTGTGAATTACGGTACCTAGAGGAATATCTGATAAAAACAAAGCATTACCTACGTTAGGTTGAGCTTCCTTACCAGAAACAACAGTGTCACCCACTTTAAGACCATCAGGAGCGATAATATAACGCTTCTCCCCATCTGAATAATAAAGCAAAGCAATTCGTGCGGTACGATTTGGATCGTATTCCACGGACTTTACAGTTGCAGGAACACCGTGTTTATCTCTTTTAAAATCGATAACACGGTAACGTTTTTTGTGACCACCACCGATATAACGCATAGTCATTTTACCAGAGTTATTACGTCCACCCGACTTCTTTTTAGAAGCAATAAGGGACTTCTCTGGAGTTGACTTCGTTATTTCCGCGAAATCACCAATCACTTTGTGTCTTTGCCCTGGAGTTGTAGGCTTTAATTTTCTAAGACCCATTACAAAATAAATTAAATGTTATTAAACAAATCAATCGTTTCTCCTTCTGCAACTGTTACGATTGCCTTTTTAAGGCGCTCTGAACGTTGCTCAACGATACCTCTGTTCGTATATTTCACAGAGGGTTTTCCACCGCCATAATTCATGGTGCGTACTGAATCAACAGTAACGCCATACATGTTCTCGACAGCATTTTTAATTTCTAGCTTATTTGCTCTATGATCTACAATGAAAGTAAAACGATTGTTTAATTCACTATCCAACGTTGCTTTCTCTGTAATCAATGGCTTTTTAATAATCGTGTTCATTACTAATTAGTTTAAAATCTTTTCAATCACTTCTACTGAACTCTGAGACAGAAGCACTTTGTTTGCATGTAAAACGTCATATGTATTTAACGAATCAGCAGTAACTACTTTTGTATTTGGTATATTACGCGCTGATCTAAATACATTATCGTTTGCACTTCCTAATACAAGAAGTACCTTTTGATTTGATAAATTCAAATCACCCATTAACGACTTAAACTGAGCAGTTTTAGGTGCATCAAAATTCAGATCCTCTAACACCATTAAACTATCCGAATTCGCTTTGTAAGAAAGCGCCGATTTTCTAGCCAATCTTTTTAACTTCACATTCAGTTTAAAAGAGTAATTTCTTGGTCTAGGACCAAACACACGACCACCACCTCTAAAAACGGGACTTTTAATGGATCCAGCACGCGCTGTACCTGTTCCTTTTTGCTTCTTAATTTTCCTAGTACTACCAACGATTTCAGCTCTTTCTTTAGACTTATGCGTACCTTGACGATTATTCGCTAAGTATTGCTTAACATCCAAATAAATTGCGTGGTCATTCGGCTCAATAGCATAAATTGAGTCAGAAAGATTGACCTTAGCTGAAGTAGCTTTTCCTTTGTTATCTAAAACTTTTACTTCCATTACTTCTCAATTATCACAGTTGAACCTTTAGCTCCAGGTATAGAACCCTTCACTACTACTAAATTCTTGTCCGCAAGCACTTTCAAAACTTGTAAGTTTTCAATAGTTACGCGTTTGTTACCCATTTGACCAGCCATTCTCATACCTTTAAAAACACGAGCAGGGTAAGATGCTGCACCGATAGAACCGGGAGCTCTCATTCTGTTATGCTGACCGTGAGTTGACTGACCAACACCACCAAAACCGTGACGTTTAACAACACCTTGAAAACCTTTACCTTTCGATGTACCAGAAACACTCACAAAATCTCCTTCTTCAAAAAGAGTAGCGTCAACAGCTTCACCTACTTTTAGTTCTTCAAAATCATTAAACTCCGCCAATACACTCTTAGGAGTAGTACCTGCTTTTTTAAAATGACCTTTCAACGCGTTTGGAGTGTTTTTATCTTTTCTCTCTCCAAATCCAAGTTGAATCGCATCATAACCATCACGGTCTGCGGTTTTAACTTGCGTTACAACGCAAGGACCAGCTTCTATCACTGTGCATGGTGTTGCCTTACCCTCGGCACTGTAGATGCTAGTCATACCGACTTTTCTTCCAATTAATCCTGGCATTCTTTCTACTTATTATAATTAAACTTTAATTTCTACGTCTACACCACTTGGCAGCTCCAATCTCATTAGTGCATCAACTGTTTTAGAAGATGAACTATAAATATCAAGCAAACGCTTGTAAGAACATAATTCAAACTGCTCTCTTGCTTTCTTATTTACGTGAGGAGATCTAAGTACTGTATAGATTCTTTTGTGCGTTGGTAACGGAATAGGTCCACTAACAACAGCACCAGTTGTTTTCACTGTTTTTACGATTTTCTCAGCAGATTTATCAACTAAGTTGTGATCGTAAGACTTTAATTTTATTCTAATTTTCTGACTCATTATTTCTTAATTAAGCTGAAACTTTACCTTTAATTTTATCGATTACCTCGTCTGCCACATTTTTAGGACAAACATCATAGTGAGAAAACTCCATAGAAGAGTTTGCTCGACCAGAAGTGATAGTTCTTAACGTTGTCACGTAACCAAACATTTCAGATAATGGAACATTTGCTTTCACTACTTTCGCTCCTGCCTTATCGTCCATACCTTGCATTTGACCTCTTCTTCGGTTTAAATCTCCTACAACGTCACCCATGTTTTCCTCTGGCGTTACTACTTCCAGTTTCATAATTGGTTCAAGCAACTCAGGATTACATTTAGGTAAAGCATTTCTGTAAGCCATTTTCGCACACACCTCAAACGATAAAGAATCTGAATCGACAGCGTGGAATGAACCATCTTTCAATTCTACTTTCATAGAATCAATTGGGAACCCCGCTAAAACACCATTAGACATAGCGTCTTTAAAACCTTTTTCTACAGAAGGAATAAATTCTTTAGGAATATTACCACCTTTGATACTGTTGATAAATTCAAGACCTGTTTTTTCCGGATCATCTTGAGGTGTTATTTCAACCACAATATCCGCAAATTTACCACGACCACCAGACTGTTTCTTGTATACTTCTCGATGATCAATTTTCGAAGTAATTCTTTCTCTGTATGATACTTGAGGAGCACCTTGGTTAACTTCAACCTTAAACTCTCTTCGTAAACGATCAACAATAATATCTAAGTGAAGCTCACCCATACCTTGAATAATAGTCTGTCCAGAATCTTCATCCGTATGCACTTGGAAAGTTGGATCTTCTTCAGCAAGCTTTTGAAGACCATTTGACAATCTATCCGCATCCGCTTTCGTTTTAGGTTCAATTGCCAAGCCAATTACAGGATCTGGGAAAACCATAGACTCAAGCACAATAGGGTGTCCTTCTGCACAAAGCGTATCACCAGTCTTAATATCTTTAAAACCAACAACTGCTCCGATATCACCAGCACCCAATTCATCAATTTGGTTTTGCTTATTCGCATGCATCTGGAAAATTCTAGAAATACGTTCTTTATTTCCAGTACGTGAATTAATCACATACGATCCTGCAGGTAATTTTCCAGAGTAAGCTCTAATAAAACATAATCTACCAACATAAGGATCGGTAGCAATTTTAAAACCTAAAGCTGCAAAAGGCTCGTCATAGCTTGGCTTTCTAGACTCCTCTTCACCCGTTTTAGGATTAGTTCCTTTAATAGACTCAACATCTACAGGTGAAGGCAATATCTCCATCACCATGTCCAACATAGCTTGAACACCTTTATTCTTAAATGAAGAACCACACATCATAGGAACAACCTTTCCCGCGATAGTTGCTTCACGAAGCGCATCAAGAATTTCTCTTTCTGTTAACGATTCTGGATCTTCAAAATACTTTTCCATCAAGGTATCGTCAAATTCAGCAACTGCTTCTAACAATTCTTCTCTTAATTGAGTCGCTTCATCTAAAATTTCAGCAGGAATATCAACCTCGTTAAAAGTCATACCGAAATCATCTTCATTCCAAACAATTCCTCTAAAATTAATAAGGTCTACTACACCTTTAAAATCATCTTCAGATCCGATGTTAATTTGTAACGGAAGAGCATGGCTACCTAACATTTCTTTAACCTGCTTACACACGTTTAAAAAGTCAGCGCCCTGACGATCCATTTTATTTACGAAACCAATTCTGGGAACATTGTAATTATTAGCCAATCTCCAGTTTGTTTCTGACTGAGGCTCTACACCATCAACCGCCGAAAACAAGAATACCAATCCATCTAACACACGTAGCGAACGGTTTACTTCCACAGTAAAGTCAACGTGACCTGGAGTATCAATAATATTGATGTGATAATTTTGATCACGGTACTTCCAGTTTAGAGTAGTTGCAGCAGAAGTAATTGTAATACCTCTTTCCTGCTCTTGTTCCATCCAGTCCATGGTAGCCGCTCCATCATGAACCTCACCAATTTTGTGACTCACACCACCGTAAAATAAAATACGCTCAGTAGTTGTTGTTTTACCAGCATCGATGTGTGCAGCGATACCAATATTTCTTGTATATTTAAGATCTCTTGCCATAACTTAGAATCTAAAATGAGAGAACGCTTTATTCGCCTCTGCCATTCTTAATGTATCTTCTTTTTTCTTAAATGCCGCACCTTCTTCTTTCGAAGCAGCAATGATTTCATTTGCTAAACGCTGCGCCATTGTTTTTTCATTTCTTTTTCTAGCGTAGGAAATCAACCATTTCATTGCTAACGATTGCTTTCTGCCTTCTCTAACAGGAGTTGGGATTTGAAAAGTAGCACCACCTACACGACGGCTTCTCACTTCTACGCTTGGAGTAACATTTTCCAATGCTTTTTTCCATACTTGTAGCGCTTCTTGATCTTCTAGCTTCTCATCTACAATATCAATTGCATCGTAGAAAATTTTAAACGCTATACTTTTTTTACCGTCTAACATAATATTGTTGACGAACTTCGTTACCTGAGTATCATTAAACTTAGGATCTGGAAGTATTTGAATTTTTTTCGCTTTTCTTCTTCTCATGATTCAAATTTTACTTAGCCTTAGGCCTTTTAGTACCATACTTAGAACGACGCTGGGTTCTACCTTCTACCCCTGCTGTATCTTCCGCACCGCGAACGATGTGATAACGTACACCAGGAAGGTCTTTTACCCTACCACCACGTACAAGAACCATAGAGTGCTCTTGTAAGTTATGGCCTTCACCGCCGATATAAGCGTTGACTTCCTTACCATTTGTTAAACGTACTCTCGCCACTTTTCTCATTGCTGAGTTTGGCTTCTTAGGTGTAGTGGTGTACACACGCACACATACTCCTTTACGCTGCGGACAAGAATCAAGTGCTGCTGACTTGCTCTTCTTCACCGGCGCTGTTCTACCCTTGCGAACTAACTGTTGAATAGTTGGCATATTTTTCTTTTAATTTTACAATAAATAATTCTCCCAAAAACACTTTGAGGGGTGCAAAAATACATAATTAAATTTATAAACCAAGGATTTAAAAAGAAAAGTTGCTCTTTTTTAACATCGGCTTGTGGAGAGAAAAAAATTATACACCACAACAATACTCGC
>SKHH01000081.1 GCA_007117055.1 Lishizhenia sp.
AAATTAGAGCTAACTCATTCTACCAAATTTAATTTCCTTATCAAATAATTTGTATCATTGTTGAATAGTTTATTATGTAGGTGTATATAAACATGATAAAAAACAGGTAATATTATCATCAAAGTAAAATTATGATTCAAGTACAAAACTTAACCAAAACGTTTCAACTTTCTAAAAAGCAACGAAAAGAGTTAAATACCGAAGATAAAGAATCTACAGCTGTAAATAATATTAGTTTTCAGTGTAAACCTGGGCGTATCTTTTCGTTATTGGGTCCTAATGGCGCTGGAAAAACGACAACTTTACGTATGTTGGCAACGATACTGAAGCCTTCATCTGGGAGTATTTCAATAGCAGGAATTGATGTGTTACAAAATCCTGAGATGGCTCGTGCCAAAATTGGTTTTTTGACGGGTTCAACGGGTTTGTATGAGCGATTGACTCCAAATGAATTGATTGCTTATTTTGCTCAGTTATATAAGGTTTCAAAAGATGATTTAGAATCACGAAAAAATCGTTTGTATGAATTACTCGGAATGCACGATTTTCAGCATAAACGAATAGGGAAGTTGAGCACAGGAATGCGCCAAAAAGTGTCAATTTGCAGAACAATGATTCACGATCCAGAAGTGGTTGTTTTTGATGAACCTACAAGTGGTCTCGATGTGATTGCAGCAGAAAGTATTATTCAATTGATTGCAGATTGTAAAAAAGAAGGAAAGACGGTTATTTTTTCGTCTCATATTATGAGTGAAGTTGATTTGCTTTGCGATGATCTTGCAATCATCCATAAGGGAAATATCTTGTTCTCTGGAACGATGGAAGACTTTCGTACGAATATGAAATCAGAAAATATTACTGCTGAATTTATTCGAATTGTAAACCAAAAATAATAACCATGATTTTCACCATTTTTAAAAAAGAATTAAAAGAAACGTTACGCGATAGAAGGTCGTTAATTGCGATGTTGGTCGTTCCAATATTAGTGTTCCCCTTAATACTTGGTATTATGACTACTGCAACGAAAAGTTTTGAAACTTCTGAGTTTAATAAAAACAAAGTTTTCGCTGTTGTAGGGGATTCAACTAGTTTGTTTGCTCAAATCTTACAACAATTACCACCAGAAGGAGGAGAACGAAAGTTTGTTTTTCAATCAGATACTGTTGGTTTGCACAATCAAATTAAGAGCGAAGAAGTGGATTATGCGTTTATAGTGCCTGAAAACTTTAACGATAGGGAAGATGCGAATGAACAAAATACGGTTTCAGTATTGTTTCTTGGGACTTCAATTGGTAACCAACAGCGTGTAGATGGTTATTTAGAATTCGTGAAAAGTCAACTTCGTGTAAATCGTTTGGCAAAAAAATCAATCGATCCTTTGATATTAGATCCGATCGATGTCAAGTATGAAAATCTTTCGACTGAAAAAGAAATGTTCGGCAAAATTGTCGGTGGGTTTTTACCCTACTTGTTTATAATCTTTGGTTTCATTGGTTGTATGTACCCAGCGATTGATTTGTTTACAGGTGAAAAAGAAAGAAAAACCTTAGAAACTTTATTAACAGCTCCTGTTTCACGCTGGAAAATTTTGTTCGGTAAAATGCTCGTGGTTGTTGCCTCTGGAATTGCCGCAGCGACTTTTGCCTTAGTTGGATTATATTTAGCTTTAGAAGTATTTCAATTTATAGACGACCCTAAATTACTAGAAATGATTCGCAGTATTTTAAGTATGAATTTTATTTTAATGCTTTATGCGCTCCTCATTCCACTTACCGTATTTTTTGCTGGAGTTATGATACCCGTTACAGTTGGCGCCAAGTCTTTTAAAGAAGCGCAAAGTGTTTTAACCCCCGTAAATTTCATGGTGATTCTTCCTGCATTGATTGGTTTTATACCCGGAATCGAATTAAATGTGTATACTGCACTTATTCCTATTGTAAATATAGTGTTAGCGACAAAAGAGTTAGTAGCCGAATCATTGGACTTTTGGTTGCTGATTTTGAGTTTCTTGGTGATGGTCACGTTTGCTACACTTTCTGTAATTGTATCTTATAAGCGCTTTGGAAAAGAAAGTAATATTGTTTCTTAATAATTCCTTACGTTGTGATAAACGGAAATGATATTACGAAGAAATCCTTATATTTGCACCACTTAAATGAGGGATATGATTGATACAATGAAGAATATTAAGGTTACAAAAACAGAGCAATCAAAGTGGGATAGTGTAGATTGGGAGAACCTTCCTTTTGGTAGAGTTTTCTCTGACCACATGTTGGTTATGGATTACATAGATGGTGAGTGGAAAACACCTGAAATTGTACCTTTTTCTGATTTGAAATTGCACCCTGCCACATCTGCTATTCATTATGGTCAAAGTATTTTTGAAGGATTGAAAGCTTACAGAAATACACATGGTGAGGTGGTTATTTTTCGTCCAGATATGAACGCCAAACGATTTAGAGCTTCTTGTAAGCGTATGTGTATGGCTGAACTTCCTGAAGAATTGTTTCTAAAGTGCGTTGAGGCAACAGTTAATGTAGATTCAAAATGGATTCCAAATAAAGAGGGGTATTCGCTATATATTCGTCCGTTTTTGTTTGCTACTGATGATTATATTGGTATAAAACCTTCTGATAATTATAAGTTTATGATTTTTACTTGCCCTGTGGGAGCTTATTACTCAGAGCCGCTAAAAGTGAAAATCGAAGAGTATTATACCCGTGCTGCAGCTGGTGGTGTAGGTAGAGCTAAAACTGCGGGTAATTACGCAGCCTCTTTATATCCTGCTAAGTTAGGAAAAGAAGAAGGCTATCATCAATTGGTTTGGACAGATGCGAAAGAGCACAAATACATCGAAGAATCAGGTACAATGAACATTATGTTTGTCAAAGATGGTGTGTTGATTACTCCAGCGGAAGATGCTGATACGATTTTACCAGGTATCACTAAACGAAGTGTGATTGAATTAGCACAAGATTGGGGAATGAAAGTACAAGAAAGACAAATTGAAGTAAAAGAAATTATTGAAGGAGTTGCAAACGGTAGTATCACAGAGGCTTTTGGCGCTGGTACTGCGGCTACTATTGCTCCGATCAAAATAATCGGTTACAAGGGTACAGATTACGAATTACCTGCAGTAGAAAGACGCGAATTTTCGAATAAAGTCTATAAATACTTGGATGATATCAAATTAGGAAAAGTGGAAGATAAATTTAATTGGATTTTCAACGTATCCGAAAAATAATTCACCATTATGGAGTGGGTGAGTCCATCTGATTTTATTGCACATTATTCTTCTAACGACAAAACGCAGTTAATAGATGTTCGTGAATCGTATGAGTTTAATGTAAATCATATTACTGGTGCTCTCAATATTCCAATGGGAAGTATTCTGAACTGTATTGAGTTAATCAATGAACTGTGTCCTGTTTACGTTATTTGCCAAAGTGGAAAAAGGGCAGCAGCAGTTTCTAATTTATTGTATGTTGAACACGGTTTTAAGAAAGTTTATATCGTAGAGGGAGGAATGGATGCCTTATTTGAATTTTCGAATGTTTCTTCCATTTTATCAAATTAATAAGTAATGCAAAAATCATCATCGCATCATCTAGGGATTTTTTTTCGTGGAATAGCTATGGGAGCCGCTGATGTTGTTCCTGGTGTTTCTGGAGGAACAATCGCTTTTATTACAGGGATTTATGAAGAGTTGATTTCAAGTTTAAGTAATTTGAACCTGAAAGCAGTATTGATCTTAAAGAATAATGGACTTAAAACTTTCTGGAAACACATTAATGGCAATTTCTTTTTAGCACTTTTCTTGGGAATCGCAGTGAGTATTTTTTCATTGGCTAAAATGGTAACCTATTTACTTGATACGTATCCTATTTTATTGTGGTCTTTCTTTTTTGGCTTGGTATTATCAAGCGGAATAATGGTCGTGAAAACTGTGAAACAATGGAATGTGATTACGGTTTTCAATTTAGTGCTTGGTATCGCATTAGCTGCTTTTGTTTCGTCTACGCAAATGGTGGGTAGTGGTGATTCTTTGCCTTACATATTTCTTAGCGGGGCAATTGCAATATGCGCTATGATTCTTCCAGGTATCAGTGGTGCATTTATTTTAGTATTGCTTGGAAGTTACGCTACAGTAATGAATGGTATCAAAGAATTCAACATTACATTGATTGTCGTTTTTATGTTAGGTTGTGTAACAGGTCTTCTGAGTTTTAGTAAATTATTAAAATATCTTTTTCAACACTATAAAGAAGCTGTTCTGGCATTACTCTCTGGATTTTTATTTGGTTCATTAGTGAAAGTTTGGCCTTGGAAAGAAAATGTAGGAGACGAACCTATTGTTGTACATTCTAGTGGGAAAGAAGATTTTTTACAACAAAACGTGTTGCCAACAGCTATCGATAACAACCATCTGCTTTTAGCAATTGTGTTATTTGTAGTTGGTTTTTCACTAATTTACATTCTATCAAAGCGTTCTCCGAAATCGTTAAATGAGTAATTATGTCGACTACCAACATTTATGGACTCATAGGTAAAACTTTGGCGCATTCTTTTTCACAGCGCTTCTTTAAAGAGAAATTTAAACAGGAAGAGATTCATGCGCGATATGAAAATTTTGAATTAGAAAATATTGAAGAAGTTCAATTTCTTTTAAAGCGTAGAGATATTCGAGGGCTCAATGTGACTATACCGTACAAAGAAAGTGTGATGAATTATTTGGATGAAATTAGTTCAGAAGCACAAGCTATCGGTGCTGTAAACACCATTGTTTTTAATGACGGTAAAACAGTAGGGCACAATACTGATACCTATGGATTTAGACAATCCATTAAACCTTTTCTTCGAAACGTGCATGACCGAGCGATAATATTAGGCACGGGTGGAGCAGCTAAAGCAATTGCCTATGTGTTGGAAAACATTGGTGTTGAAGTCATTTATTTATCGCGCGCTCCAAAAAGTGAACAAGAGTTTTCGTACACCGAAGCAAATGAGTTCATGATAAACTCACGTAAATTGATTGTGAATTGTACTCCCATTGGAACTTTCCCAAATGTGGATGATGTTCCACCTATTCCACTAAATAGCTTTACACAAGATCATTTGGTGATTGATTTAATTTACAACCCAGAAAAAACGAGGCTGTTAAAACACGCTGAGAAATCGGGTACGGATATTTTAAATGGTTACTCCATGCTTAAGCACCAAGCCTTGAAATCATGGGAACTCTGGAATAATAATAATTCGCTACTCTCTTAGATTTCTAAAACTCGTATTATTTGCGTTTAAAAAATGGTCAGTTTTTTGTATCTATTTTCGCACACAAGCGTAGATAGTAGCATGTTTAAGCACTTTTTTATATATATCGTTGCTTTTTTCTGCATTGTCTCCATGGGATTATCACAGGAACGATTACACGGAGAATGGAGAGGTCTACTCATTTCTTCGGGGCAAAATGCTGAAACTGCCGATGTCATTTATTTATCACTGCCGAAAGGAGATGAGAAAGGTTTTTCACGGGTAGAAGTATTAAACACCAAAGAATTTGCTTATAAAGAGTTTACATTTGAGATAAAAAACAAAACCCTCTCCATTGAAGAAAAATACATTCGCTTGTCTTCTCATTCTCCAAGTGCGCCAAAATGTAAATTGAAGTACAGCTTAAAATACAACGATTCCACAATGTTCTTAGAGGGAGATTTCACAAGTTCAGATTGCCGAAATAAAATGGGAAAGGTAGTGCTTTACAGAACGGAGCATCCGATTTCTTCGGAGAAAGAACCCACACTCACACATTATTGGAAGTATCATTTTGCACGAGCGTATGATAAGGGATATCCCTCTCCAGAGGTATTGGAAAGAGAAAGAAAGAATTTTGAATTCCAACCCATTTATTTCGACCACGACGAGTCAATTATTAAGGAAGAGTTTCATGGCTATTTGAATAAGTTAGCATGGATGTTAGATGCATTACCCGATCTACGTTTAAAAGTCATTGGTCACACCGACGCGGTTGGGACCGATCAATATAATATGGGGTTATCTGAACGTCGTGCAAAAGCCATAAAGGATTATTTTTTATCCCGAGGCATCGTCCAAGAAAAACTTGAAATTGATTTCAAAGGAAAGCGAATGCCCGTAGACACCAATAAAACTCAAGAAGGAAAACAACGAAACCGACGTGTAGATTTTAAGTTTGTTTAGTAAATGAAGAACTGAATTGATGGAAGCGACTAACCAATAGCTTGACTAAAAACGTCCTCTGAAGAATGGCACGATACTATCCAGATTTTAAATC
>SKHH01000154.1 GCA_007117055.1 Lishizhenia sp.
CGGTAATGATCGCTTGTGCTAAAACTGTTGCTGTTGTTGTTCCATCACCAGCAATATCGGCAGTCTTTGAAGCCACCTCTTTCACCATCTGCGCACCCATATTTTCAACAGCATCTTTTAGCTCAATTTCTTTAGCTACTGAGACACCATCCTTGGTAACATGTGGCGCGCCAAATTTTTTATCAATAACTACATTTCGCCCTTTTGGACCTAATGTAACTTTCACTGCATTTGCTAAAGCATCAACTCCAGCTTTTAACTTTTCTCTCGCTTCGACGTTAAATAAAATTTCCTTTGCCATCTTCTAATTTTTTTTAATTTGTAAATTAACCTAAAATACCGTAGACATCAGACTCTCTCATGATCAAGTATTTTTTACCATCTAACTTGATTTCTGTACCTGAATACTGACCATAAATCACTTTGTCCCCCACTTTCACTGTCAATGGCTCTTCCGGTTTACCATTACCGACAGCTACAATTTTACCTTCTAATGGCTTTTCTTTCGCCGTATCCGGAATAATAATTCCACTTGCTGTTTTTTCTTCTGCCGGAGAGGGTTCTATCAACACTCTATCCGCTAATGGTTTTAATAGTGACATAACTTTTAATTTTTAAATTATTATTCAATCGCATTTTTACTAAATATGTGCCATACATATAAAATGCTCATTTTGTCAGTTAACCATCCGATATTTGGTCGTTTTCCGTAAAAAACCACTGACAAGCTGACACAAAAAAAGCACTCTTAGAGAGTGCTTCACAATAGTATCTTTTAGTAACCTTACTCTTCAGTAGGCACCTCCTCTGTTTGCTCTTGTTGCGGTATCTCTTCAATAATACCAGCTGAAGAATACATGAGTGTCATTACGATACTCATTACAGCAATAAAACCTGCCAAACTCCATGTAGCTTTTTCTATGAAATCGTTCGTTTGTTTTACACCACCGATTTGCTGTGCAGCTCCAAAATCAGAAGACAACCCCCCTCCTTTTGGGTTTTGCATTAGAACAACTAAAACAAGCAACACGCTTGCTAGAATAATCAAAATTGTAATTAACTGTGTCATATTATTGATTTAAATTCTTTTTTAATTTTTCAATTTGAAGTGCAAAGAAACTCTTTTTTTCTGGAAAATTCAATATTAATTTTTGATAAGCTTGAATTGCTTTCGGAAAATTCCCTTGGGCAACATAAATTTTCGCTAGGGTTTCACTTACAGGAATCGCTGACTCATCAAGACTTTCACGTGCTTTTTCAAGTGGAGAGAAAAACTTTTTTCTTATTGGGATTTGTACAGAAAAATCTTTGTTTTTTTGTTTATTTTCTTCAGCTTCCTCTTTACTTTTGGATATTTCCTTTACTGATGTACCTTTTTCATAAGCACCTTTAGAAGCAGAAAGCCATTCTGTAAAGGAACGCTCTTTATTTGTATCAAGTTCCGAATTGTTCGGCACTTGCGAAACTTCAATCTCATTATCTTCATCTAAAGTATCAATTCCTTCCTTCTGTTTAGATTCCACTTCTAAATCTTGAGCTTTTGTTAGTCGCACGGGGTGAAAGTCTTCTTCACTCGAATGCTCCAACATTTCTTTTTCTAACACTCCGCCAACAGCGTGAGATAATATCTCTTTCTCCAATGGATCAAGTGTTTTTTGTTCTAATGTATCCTCTTTTGGTTCATGGTGGATTTCAGAAGCTTCATTTGATGAAGTTAATAAATCATGGCTTTCCGGTAATATTGGCAACTCTGTTTCCACATTACTAACCAATGATTTATCAAGTACTTCCTCTTCATTTGAGTGAATCAAATCATACAATCTCCTTCTGGTGGGCAATTTATAAGCATGATTTTTAAGTTCTTCTTCAAACTTGAGTTCATCAGTTTTCGATAATGTTTTAAGGTATAATAAAGAAAAAATAGGGGTATAAGGATACTTATCGCACAGCTCTTTAAAATATGAAGTGTTTTGAACATTTGCAGTGTTGCCGCTGCGAATCATATCTGCTATTTCACTCAAGGATACCATTACCAATTCGATAACAATTTATTAATCACATCTTGAATAATTTGCTCGTTAATCTCTTCAAATAATTGAACTTGAATTGTACCAACATCCGCATCTGCATCAAAATCCACAAATCTACGCGCATTCAACTCCATTATATCTTCCTCTGGAGCATTAATAAAAATCTCAAAAAATGCAGAAACGGTTAGTCTATTTTTAGCAGCCACATCATCACCTTGAACCGCTAATGGTTGGACATCGTAGTTCAACACTTTTCCACTAATTATAATTTGAGGGTCCATAGACTCATCCCCTACAAGCTTAATCCCTACCCTATTTTGGATAGCGTCTTTTAATTCTTCTGTCAATTCAGGTGCGTAGCTTAACGGAGCATTAGCAGCATCACTTTCTAAAGTTTCCACCATAAAGCGTTTCCATTCTGGTGGTACACTTCCATCCCGAAATGAAATACTCGTTGGATAACAGCCACTAAAAAATAGTGCAACTAAAACCATCGCGGTAAAAGAAAAAGACTTTATCATCCTATTTCAAATTATATTCTTTAATTTTTCGGTACAATGTGCGCTCCGAAATCCCGAGTTCTTTTGCGGCAAATTTTCGTTTGCCATTATGTTTTTCAAGTGCCTTTATAATCAATTCTTTTTCTCTTTCTTCCAAGGACAAAGACTCTTCTACCTCGATGTGCTCCAAATAATCACTATCAACAATTGTAGGCTCTCTCTCCTCTTTATAAGTGTTTTCCTCATGGTAAGTCTTCCCAGACTCTAGTAATTTCCTACTATCATCATTAGAAATATCGGTGTAAATATCATTCAAAATATCTTTCTGTCTTCCCGTCAAGTGAATATCTCCATCTTTATTCAGAATTTCTACTACCAACTTTTTGAGTTCATTTAGATCCCTCTTCATATCGAAAAGAAATTTGTAAATCAATTCCCGATCTGAAAATTCATTAAGTGAGTCATCGGAAGATGAATTTCTTCCTATAATTGCAAGATCCTTTCCTGCGTTGGTATTTAAGGGTAAATAAAAGCTTAATTTATCCTCATCTATTTCTCTATCTTTTTCAATCACCGAGATCTGTTCAACGATATTTTTTAACTGTCGAATATTCCCTGGCCATTGATATTCATTTAAAACACGTACAGCTCGTTCAGTAAGTTTAATAGCAGGCATTCTATACTTTTCAGAAAAATCAGCGGCAAACTTTCTGAACAACAAATGAACATCCTCTCTCCTTTCTCTCAAAGGGGGCAACTGGATGGGAACCGTGCTCAATCGGTACAGCAAGTCTTCTCTGAACTTTCCTTTTCGAATAGCTTCATGCATATTTTCATTAGTAGCTGCAACCACACGAACATTCGTTTTAATTACTTTTGAAGAACCTACACGGATAAACTCTCCCGTTTCAAGTACACGAAGTAATCTCACTTGAGTTTGCATGGGTAGCTCCGCAACTTCATCAAGAAAAATAGTTCCGCCGTCTGCCTCTTCAAAATACCCTTTTCTACTCCCACTAGCTCCAGTAAAAGCTCCTTTCTCATGTCCAAAAAGTTCAGAATCAATAGTGCCTTCAGGTATTGCTCCACAATTCACCGCAATATATCCGGCATGTTTTCGAGCACTCAGATGATGAATAACTTGGGGAATTATTTCCTTTCCTGTTCCACTTTCTCCAGTTACCAAAACAGAAATATCTGTAGGAGCAACTTGTATAGCTACCTCTATTGCTCTATTCAGAAACGGAGCGTTCCCTATAATCCCAAAACGCTGTTTAATTTGTTGTACATTCATGACAAACTTTTACTCCTCAACAAGTTCACCTATGAGTGAACCACTTGTACAATCAGTTATTTTAACCAAACAATAATCTCCGATTTTTTTATCTTTTCTGTCAAAAATAACTTTATGGTTCCTGTCTGTTCTACCTACCATTTGGTCAGTTGACCTTCGAGACTCTTTTTCTACCAATATTTCTTCTACTTTACCAATTTGCGCCTGATTAATCTCTAAACTATGCGACAACTGTAAGTTGATAATCTCTTCCAACCTTCTTTGCTTGACCTCTTCTGGAACATCATCCTCAAACTTTCTTTCTGCTAAGGTTTTTGGTCGTTCAGAATACTTGTACATATAAGCAAGATCATATTTCACCTCTTTCATTAGCGAAATCGTGTCTTTATGCTCTTCTTCTGTTTCTCCGCAAAATCCAGAAATAATATCCGTTGAAATACCACAATTTGGAACAATGCGCTTTATAGCATGAATGCGATCCATATACCATTCCCTTGTGTATCCACGATTCATTCTTTTTAAATTCTCTGAATTGCCCGATTGAACCGGTAAATGAATATAATTGCAAATATTTTTGTGTTTTGCCATTACATGTAACACATCATCGGTCATATCTTTTGGGTGAGACGTCGAAAAACGAATACGCAGTTTTGGATTGACCTGTGCAACCATTTCCATTAACTGAGCGAAATTTGTTGTTGGTTTTTCAGGATCTTTGACCTCTCCTTTTGAAGTCATATTCCAGCGATATGAGTCAACATTCTGTCCTAATAAAGTAACCTCCCTGTACCCCTTTTCAAAAAGATCTTGACATTCTTGAACAATTGTATGCGGGTCGCGACTTCTTTCACGTCCTCTTGTAAAAGGAACTACGCAGAATGAACACATATTGTCACATCCTCTCGTTATACTTACAAAGGCGGTAACACCATTTTGATCCAATCGTACAGGACTAATATCGGCGTACGTTTCATCACGAGACAGTAAAACATTTACCGCTTTCTGACCGCCATCCACCTCTTCAATTAAATTTGGTAAATCTCTGTAAGCATCTGGTCCTGCAACCAAATCTACCATTTTTTCTTCTTCCAATAATTGCTTTTTCAAGCGCTCGGCCATACAACCTAAAATACCAACCACTAAACCAGGTTTTTCGCGTTTTGCTTTATTGAAATTAGCCAGTCTGTTTCGCACACGTTGTTCGGCATTATCCCGAATTGAACATGTATTTATAAGCACAACATCTGCCTCTCTTTCATCTCTAGTAGTAGTATATCCTTTATCTCTTAATATGGAAGCAACAACTTCACTATCCGAAAAATTCATTGCACAGCCATAACTTTCCAAGTAAAGTTTTTTTCCATTAACCTTTTCTCCATCTTGCAATTGGATGGCTTCTCCTTGACGAGATTCATCCATTGTCTTATCTCCTAAACTATTCTCTTGCATTTCTAAAATTATTGACTACAAAATTAATGATTTTTATTACCGTGTCAAAATGTCAGTAACAGAAAAAATATTACAGCACACTAACTGTATTGTAATCTGAACCAGATGAAGTACTAAACAAACCAAACAGATTATTCAGAATATTGTTAACTAACATAAACATGGATTTAAATATAGGTCAAAAATGTAAACCTACATTCGAAATATTCAATTAATTAGAACAACATTATAGGTAAAAAACAAATTGAAAAACGAAGTTCATTTTTGCAGAAGTTTGGTTTTCGAAATTATTTAAACTTATTTTGCAAACTGATTTCATTAAAATCAACAGAAAATACAGATTAAAAGTATGTCAAAAAATTTAGTAATCGTAGAGTCCCCAGCAAAAGCAAAAACAATAGAGAACTATCTTGGAAAAGATTTCATTGTTAAATCAAGTTATGGTCATGTTAGAGACCTTGCCTCAAAAGGACTTGCCATAGATATAGAAAATAATTTTCAACCCGATTACGCAATCAGTGCGGACAAAAAAACTGTAATTTCTGAATTAAAAAAGCTCGTTAAAAAAGCAGAAACAGTTTGGTTAGCAACAGATGAAGACCGAGAGGGAGAAGCTATTTCATGGCATTTATACGAAACATTAAACTTAGATAAAAAAGACACAAAACGTATTACCTTTAACGAAATCACCAAACCTGCCATTCAAAAAGCCATTCAAGCCCCTAGAAAGATTAATAAAGAACTGGTAGATGCTCAACAAGCAAGAAGAGTATTAGACAGACTCGTTGGATTTGAATTATCACCGGTTCTTTGGAAGAAAGTAAAACCAAGCCTTTCAGCTGGTCGCGTGCAATCTGTAGCTGTGCGATTGATTGTTGAAAGAGAAAGAGAAATTTTGAATTTTACTCCTGAAAGCTATTTTAGAGTTACAGGTATCTTCAACAAAGGTAAGGAAGCTGTTAAAGCAGTTTTGGCTCACAATATTGGAACCGATTTGGAAACTGAATCGTTTCTTGATGACTGTAAAGATGCTACTTTTAAAGTACAAGACGTAGCCAAGAAACCCGCCACAAAAAATCCAAGTACCCCATTTACTACTTCTACACTTCAGCAAGAAGCCAGTTTGAAGTTAGGATTTAGCGTTTCCAGAACAATGAGTGTTGCTCAACGACTATATGAAGCAGGACATATCACCTATATGCGTACCGATTCGGTGAATTTTTCTGACACGGCAATTGACAGTGCTAAAAACGCTATCGTACAAAATTATGGCACTCAGTACTCCAACCCAAAAAGGTACCAAACTAAAAAAGCAGGAGCTCAAGAGGCTCATGAAGCGATTCGTCCAACTGACTTCAACAACACAGCTGTCAGTATGGGGAATGACGAAAACAAACTGTATGATTTAATCTGGAAAAGATCCATTGCCTCGCAAATGAGTCCTGCAAAACTGGAACGAACAACTATAAAAATTGGAGCTGAAAATGTAAAAGATATATTTGTAGCAAAAGGTGAAGTAATCAAGTTTGATGGGTTTTTAAAAGTATATTTGGAATCAAATATTGACGAAGAAGAAGACGATCAAGAAATGGAAGGAATTCTTCCTAATGTTGAAGAGGGTGATATGCTAGAAAACGAATCCATCATCTCTACAGAACGATTTACAAAAGCTGCACCGAGATATGTGGAAGCTTCACTTGTAAAAAAACTAGAAGAACTTGGAATTGGTCGACCCTCAACCTATGCACCAACCATCTCCACTATTCAAAAAAGAGGTTATGTTGAGAAAAAGGAAAGAGAAGGAGAAGAACGTAAATACACAGTTTATACATTAAAAGGAAATGAGCTAAATAAAACAATAGCTTCGGAAATTACAGGGAGGGATCGAAATAAACTTTCTCCAACTGATATTGGAATTGTGGTCAACGACTTTTTGGTTGAAAATTTTGGAAGAATATTGGATTACAATTTCACAGCTAAAGTAGAAGCTGAATTTGATGAAATAGCTCAAGGATTGAAAGAATGGACGGATATGATTCGTGAATTCTATACTCCTTTTCATGAAAATGTAGAAGATACACTTGAACACTCTGAAAGAGCATCTGGAGAAAGACACTTAGGGGAAGACCCAAAAACTGGAAAGCCTGTAATTGTTAGAATTGGTAGATACGGACCAATGGCTCAAATAGGAGAGGCAGAAGATGAAGATAAATCTTTTGCCAGTTTGTTGCCTAATCAGTCTTTAAACAGTATTACCCTAGAAGAAGCTCTTGATTTATTTAAATTACCAAGAACTTTAGGTGAATTTGAAGGAAAAGTAGTGAAAGCGAACATCGGTCGCTTTGGTCCATACGTTCAACACAATAGCAAATTTGTTTCCTTAAAAGAAGACGATCCAATGGAAATCAACTTAGAAAGAGCCATTGAACTAATTCAACAAAAACGCATTGAAGACGAAAAAAAGAAAATCAAAACCTTCGAGGAAGACGAGAATATGCAAATTCTTGAAGGACGCTGGGGGCCATATCTAAAAATAGGAAAAAAGAACTTCAAACTTCCTAAAGATGTTGAGCCATCAAAGCTTACTTACGAAGAGTGCATAACAATTTCAGAAAATCAACCAAAAAAAACAGCTCGTAAAGGGAAAAAGAAATAGTTAGCATCAAATAATGCGCTTTTTACTTTAGCTTAAGAAAAAGCTTAGTATAAACTCTGATATCGGTGATAAACACGGTTAACCCGTGTTTTTTATACGCTTACTTTCTTTAAGTGTGATATTAAATTCATTTACTAAAAATTAAGTTTTCCACGTTAAGGTTTTCAAAAGCTTATCGATGAAAGGAGCCATATAATCAATTTGAAAACTACATTTGTGCAATTAATAAAACCAACATGAGCGACATTTCAATATATTTCACACCGCCAAAAATCGACTCCATAAAATTCCAAAGTGAACAACTGTATTATCACATTACACTTCATACCGAAAATTCATTCCCTGAACTTACTAAACCTGGAGTTGCCATCATTTTTGTTCCAGAACACAGAACAACAAAACCCTCCATACAATCAAGTAAGCAAGAAAAATTCAGAACAGCGCTCTTTTCTCTATATAGAAATGAAGGCTGGAATAAGACCATATACGATTTAGGGGATATTTTACCCGGAGCCAAAATAGAGGACACTTTCTTTGCATTATCTCAGGTGATGGAAGAATTAGCTAAACACAAAATCACACCTATCATAGTAGGAGGGTCACAAGACTTGACCATTGCACTATATAAAGGATATAAAGACGCTGAACAATATGTAAATATCACCACGATAGATGCCAAGTTAAACTTTGGCGACATAGAACAATCAGCACACAGTGAAGGCTGGGTGAGTCATGTTCTATTGCAAAAACCCTGTTATTTATTCAATTTCACAGCAATTGGGATTCAATCTCATTATTGCGACCCCAAAGAACTCCATTTATTCGAACAGCTTTATTTTGACACATTAAGGTTGGGAGAAATAAATCAAAACATGGCAAAAACGGAACCTTATTTAAGGAATACAGATCTACTCAGTTTCGATTTAGATGCAATCAGACAAAGCGATTTGCCACGAAAAAACGTTTCAATCCCTAATGGGCTATATGCTAACGAAGGTTGTCAACTCGCCAAATACGCTGGTATGAGCGACAAGTTATCGTGCTTTGGAATTTTTAATTATAATATAAGTCAATACACAGACGAATCCATCAATGAAATAGTTGCACAGTTAATTTGGTATTTTTTAGATGGCTACTTCCAGCGTAAAAATGATTTCCCAGTAGGCAGCAAAAAAAACTATACAAAGTTCAGGGTTTTCTTTGAAGAGCAAAAAGAAGAAATACTATTTTATAAAAGCGACAAATCACAAAGATGGTGGATGGAAGTTCCTTATCCAAACAAAGGAAGTCAATATAAAAGGCATCATATGGTTCCATGCAGCTACAATGATTACCAATTGGCCATGAAAGGTGATATTCCAGATTTATGGTGGAAAACTTATCAAAAACTAGCATAGCTCGCCTACAAAATTCGAAATAATTGGGATTTGAATCACAACGATTAACATGTTCATGAAATAATTATTGAAATATTTTTTATTTATTTTTTTCTCATTTTTAATAAAATTAACTATTTTAGTCGCCTGATGGAGTAGATTTTCTATTCTAACGTGCTAAAATTATAAGAAATAAGTCATCTCTATGAAGAAAAACTTACTAATTATCAGCATGATATGCTTTTTCACAAGCTTATCATACGGGCAGCAAAATAAAATGTTGACGCATTTTATGTATGACAAAATGAGTATTAATCCTGGAGCAACGGGAGTTGGAATGATTAATACCATTTGTGGTACTGCCATTTATCGTAATCAATGGGATCGTGTAAACGGGGCTCCTACTTCAGCTTTATTTAATGCGGAAGCAGAGCTTTCTCGTTTTTTTCCTGGAGGTGTTGGGCTCTCCTTTTACCACGATGCAATTGGTTTTGCAAGACAAAACAATGTAGTACTAAACTACTCGTATCATTTAAATGTTGGTAACGGAATTTTAGGTATTGGGGTTGGATTAGGCTTGGTAAGTTACGGAATGAACCCTAATTGGGTAACCCCTGACAACAACCCAGAAGACGCTTCTTTACCGCAGGGAGTTACAGAGGCTAACTTCGACGCTAATTTTGGTTTGTATTACATGAATCATAGCGGATGGTATGCTGGATTATCAACCACACATATTCCTGCGTCAGAATTGGAGTTGTTGAACTTCACAACTGCGCGTCACTATTATGCTATGGGAGGGTACCGATACAAATATGCTTTTGGAGTAAAAGACCTTGATTTAGATTTCCACACAATGATGCGAACCGAGCTAGTTAAGTATAGTGCCGACATTAATGCAAGAGCTATTTGGCAAAATTTATTCTGGGGAGGTTTAACATACAGACTTGAAGACGGAATTGGTATTATGGCAGGAGTTGAATTCAACTCATTTCAAATAGGGTATGCTTACGACATAAGTTTAAATGCATTACAGACTGTTTCGAGGGGGTCGCATGAGATACTATTAAAGTATTGTCACCCAATTCCACCGCCCCCTCCAACGAGAAGTAGAAACCCAAGGTTTTTATAAAATAGAATTAAAAGTGTAACCATTGGAATAGATATTCCGTTATAGATATCCCAAATTAGTTGATCCTGTAGAAAGTTGGTGATGATCTAGAACGATAAAACAAGGAAGAATGAAAAAATTAGTAGTAATCAGTTTAGTGAGTTTAATACTCTTTTCGTGTAGCACGAGGACAGGTCATTTGACAGGAGTATTAGGTAGACAAGTGTACTACCCTGAAATTCCATTAGGAATGGTTTACATTCCATCGGGATCATACACTATGGGGCAAAATGATCAGGATGTTCCATTCTTACATCAAACTAGAGCAAAAACTGTATCAGTTCAGTCATTTTACATGGATCAAACAGAGATCACTAATAATGAATACCGTCAATTCGTGTATTGGGTAAGAGATTCAATAGCACGAGAGAAAGTATATGAAATGCTTGAGGAGGATGATGATGCTGAAAGATACATCAACTATGAAAAAGAATACTTCGATGAAGGTGCTCTTGAATGGGTTGAGTATGATGCTAGTGATCGTTTTCAGAACCGTGAAGTATTTAATTTAAATTGGGATAGATACTTAGATTATAATGACCGTGAAATCGTTCCAATACTTGCAGACATGTATTATCCGCAACCACAGCGTTTTTACAAACGTAAGGAAATTGATACACGAAAATTAAAATTCCGTTACTATTGGATCGATCTCGTAGAAGCAGCGAGAAGAGGTGATGTACATGTTATTCCAGACGGTTACGATAATCAAGGGAACAGGATGAACAATGATCACCGTGAATTGCGTACACCTGAACATCCATTTACCGAAGAACCACAGGGACTTGATATGGATATGGGGTACTTTAATAAACTTGGACAGAACAATGCTATGAGAGGTCATGAAAACAGACAGCGTTTTGTGATTGATGAAGTTATTAATGTATACCCTGATACACTTTGTTGGGTACGTGATTTTACTTATTCATTCCATGACCCAATGACTAATATGTATTTTTGGCATCCTGCTTATGACAACTATCCAGTTGTTGGTGTAACTTGGGTTCAAGCAAAAGCTTTTAATGTATGGAGAACCCAACTGTTAAATAGTTGGTTAGAATCAATGGGGGAAATTTATGTAAATGACTTCCGTCTACCAACAGAATCTGAATGGGAAAGAGCATCGAGAGGAGATTTAGCATTATCTGCATATCCTTGGGGTGGTCCATACATACGAAATTCATCTGGATGTTTCTTGGGTAACTTCAAGCCAATGAGAGGAAGGTATTTCGAAGACGGAGGTTTTCACACAGTGAAAGCATATTCTTACAATCCAAACGGATGGGGGTTATACTGTATGGCAGGTAACGTTGCAGAATGGTGTGAAACAGCATATGACGAATCAATGTATGAATTCTCGCATGATTTGAATTCAGATTATCGCTATAATGCTATGGACTGGGATCCACCCGCAATGAAAAGAAAAGTTATTCGTGGAGGTTCATGGAAGGATATAGGCTATTACCTTCAAAACGCAACAAGAACATACGAGTACCAAGATACGGCTAAGTCTTATGTAGGATTTAGAAGTGTAGCTACACACCTAGGAAGAGGTGGTAAAGACTTCTCGAATGAAGGAGGTGAGGAATTGAAACAAGATATTCAGCTCCGTTAAACTAAGTAAATCAAAACAAAACAAATAATCGTTTATTAAACCCAAAAAAAAAGTAAACTATGAAACCAGGAAGTAAAACATGGAAAGCCTTTATGGCGAAATTGTATGGATTCGGTGCGGCAATAGTAATTGTTGGTGCAATGTTTAAAATTATGCACTGGCCATTTGCCGGATTAATGTTAGTAGTTGGTCTAAGTACTGAGGCCTTAATCTTTATTTTCTCAGCCTTTGAACCAATTCACGAAGACCCAAATTGGGAGTTAGTGTATCCTGAATTAGCATTAGGTCATGATGATGATTATGATCCAGCATCAGCTATTTCATCTACCAAAAATAAAGGTGGAGGATCTGGGATTACTGATGAGTTAGATAAAATGCTAGAAGAAGCTAAAATTGATAGCGAATTGTTGTCAAGATTAGGAGATGGAATGCGTACACTAGGAGAAAACGCAGCTCAATTGAAAGGAGTTACTTCTGCTGCAGCTGCTACTGATTCTTATGTTGATAGCTTACAAGCTGCATCTGATAAAGTTGCAAAATTATCAGAAAGTTATGAGCGTGCATCAGTTGCTATTTCTGGAATGACATCTTCACAAGAGGAAGGTCAATCTTTCGGAGAGCAAATGCAAAAAGTATCGAAAAATTTAGCGGCGTTAAACAACGTATATGAATTACAATTGAAAGGTTCATCTGCTCACTTAGAAGCTACAGAGAAATTCCAATCACAAGTTACAGATATGATGCAAAATTTATCTGATTCAGTTGAGGACACAAGATTATATAAAGAAAACATGTCTATGTTATCTAAGAATCTTACTGACTTAAACAACGTGTATGGAAACATGTTGAAAGCCATGACTATTACAAAAGGATAAGCATCACTAGCTATATTCTAAAATAATAGACAAAACAATTATTTAATAATGTATTTTACATTAACATTTAAAATTAAAACGAATAATTAATCATGGCAGGAGGAAAGGAAACCCCAAGACAGAAGATGATCGGTATGATGTACCTCGTACTGACTGCTCTCTTGGCGCTGAACGTGTCAAAAGAGATAATTACAGCCTTTGTAACAATTAATGATAAACTTGACGTTAGTGGTGAAATCGTTCAACAGGGAACAAGAAGTTCTTTTGGCGATTTTCAATCAAAACGATTAGGTATTGAACAACAAGGGAATGATCCAGCAGCTATAGAAGCTTTTGAATTTTGGTATAACAAAGCAAGAAAAGCACAGCATAGAAAATATCAAATTGTTCATCACATTCTTAGTGAGTCAAACGAAATGATAAAAGCAGCAGAAAAAGAAGACTGGATTGCTGAAACTTTTAAAGATGAAAACACAGGTGAGGAATTTATAATAGAATTAAGATCATTACATGAAATAAACTCAATGGATAATTATGATATTCCTACGAATATGTTCATTGGAGGTAATCCTCAACAACCTATACAAAGGGGATTAAATCTTAGAGATTCAATTATTGCTTTCAGAGATTACATAACTAAAGAAATGGGTACTTACACGCTAGGAGATGACAGTTTCTTCTTTGAAGCGCCTGCTGATACTAGTATGTTAGAAGAGGCACTTCAAAGTGTGAATCCAGAAGGAACAGATAGAGAAGCAATTCGAAGAGTATACAATGCGTTAAGTGTTCCAGAAAAAATATCAGTGAGACATGGAGGAAGAAACGTTGACATGCCTTGGCCTTCTGTTATGTTTGACCACGCTCCAATTGTTGCTGCGGCTGCAATGTTAACAGCTCTAAAAGTTGATGTTCTCACAGCAGAAAGTCAAGCGATTGATTTTTTCTTGTCGAAAATTGATGCTCCATCGTTCAACTTCAACAAAATTGAACCATTGGCGTTTTCGCAAACAAGTTATATTAACAGAGGAGATTCTATAGGACTTCAAGTAATGGTTGCTGCATATGATTCTATGAAGCCTATGAAGTTGAGATACTGGATTAATGACTCTTTGAAAAAAGACGAAAACATGCTTAAATTTGAAGGTGAAACTGGAGATAAACTTATGTTAAAAGACATGCCTTCAGGAAACCATGTGGTTTTCGGTAACACTGCTGTTGAAATTAAAGGTAAAGAAGAATGGGTACCATGGACCTTTAATTTTGCAGTTGGAGAACCTTCTGGTACAGTTTCATTACCTGAGATGAATGTGCTTTATAGAGGATATAATAACAAAGTAACAGGAGCTGCTTCTGGCTATCCTAGCTTTAAATTAGCTGGTACTAGTAATGTATCTCTTAGACAAAGTGGAAACGACTATATAGCAAGTCCAGGTAGTGGAAGAACAGCTACTATAAGTATAAGCGGTGTAGCAGAGGATGGAACAACTGCTTCATTAGGTTCTTTCGAATTTCGTGTTCAACCAATGCCAAAACCAACGATTCGTTGGGGGTCATTATGGGATGGAGACGGAGCTCCAATGGCAACATTGCGCTCATCTAACAGAATTGCGGCAATGTATCCGCCAGAAATTCCTTTAGAGGCTCAGTTCTCAATTGTTGATTGGGAAGTTCAAGTTCAAGGAGCACCTAGAAACATTGAAGGAAGAGGTTCTACGTTATCAGAAGCAGCGATGTCGACAATTCGTCAAGCACCGCGTGGTTCTTTGATTACGTTATCGACAACGTATAAAGGGCCTGCTGGTCCTCCACAGCGTCGTAACGCTTCATTTAAAGTACAATAATTTTTAAAATCAATAGTTATGAAGAAAGTATTTTTTATTCTTACAAGTATGTTACTCTCCATTGGGCTTTATGCTCAAAATGAGGACATCAATGGTGGACCTATCAACAGTAGAGATAATGGTATCATCGACGGGGTAGTACTTTCCACGCACACACCAACAAAACGTTTGATTCCATACGAGCACGTGCGGGAAGCAGATCTCATATGGAGTAAGCGCGTGTGGCGAACTATTGATTTACGTGAAAAAATGAATCACCCGATCTATTTCCCTCACGATCAAATTACAAGTGATGGAGCTTGGGTAAAGAATGCTACACGTTGGAGTTTGTGGACTGTTATAAGACATCATTTAATAACTGGCGATATAACATTATATGAACCACAAAATCCAGTTTCATTTTCTGTGAAGGATGGAGATCAATTTAAGTACCCCCTTATCCCAGAACCAGGAAAAGACTATAATACAGACGAAAAGTTTCAGAAGGAACTTAACACACCTTATTTAGGGAAGTTAGGTCCTCGTCCTGAAACTCCACTTCAAAACATCTATTTTGAAGACTCTATTGGTCCTGATGGACAGTATGTATATCCAGATCGCGAGATTTTTTGGTATACTTCTGAGGACATCATTGAATACCGATTGAAAGAAGATTGGTTCTTTGATAAAGAGCGTTCTGTATTAGATGTTCGTATCTTAGGAATTGCTCCAGTAATTTACGAAAAAGATGATTTTGGAAACATATCGGATTCAAAAGAATTGTTCTGGTTGTATTTCCCAACAGATTGTCGATATGTATTTAACAACTATTTCGTCTACAATGAAAAAAACGGATCTCGTTGGATGAGTTTTGATGATTACTTCTGGAAAAGAAGATTTACATCATTTATTCATAAAGAAGAAAACGTATTTGACCGAAAAATTGAAAAGTACAGAGTGGGAGTAGATGCCTTAATGGAGTCCAAAAAGATCACTGAGGAAATTCGAAACATGGAACACGACGTGTGGAGTTTCTAGCATAAATAATTAAAAGAAAGGCTGGCCAATTTGGTCAGCCTTTTTTGTATTCATAAAAATCAAAATATACCGTGAAAAATATGTAATTTTGAAAACCAAAGAATAATTCATGGAACAATATCATAAGTTACTTCAACATATATTAGACAATGGTGTTGATCGTGGAGATCGCACAGGAACAGGAACACGTTCTGTATTTGGTTATCAAATGCGATTTAACTTATCAGAAGGTTTTCCCTGTCTGACAACCAAAAAACTTCATTTGAGATCTATTATTCATGAGTTACTATGGTTTATTTCTGGTGATACGAATATTAAGTACTTAAAAGAAAATAAAGTATCCATTTGGGATGAATGGGCTGATGAAAATGGCGATTTGGGTCCTGTTTACGGTTATCAGTGGCGCTCTTGGCCTACAAAAGATGGAAAAACGATTGATCAAATTTCGAACCTTGTAGATCAAATTAAAAACAATCCAAATTCACGAAGATTAATCGTTTCTGCTTGGAATGTTGCCGATATCGAAAATATGGCCTTACCACCCTGTCACTGTTTGTTTCAATTCTTTGTAGCCGACGGAAAACTTAGCTGCCAGTTATATCAGCGCTCAGCGGATACCTTCTTAGGTGTTCCTTTTAATATTGCAAGCTATGCTTTATTTACGATGATGTTAGCACAAGTGTGCGATTTGGAACCTGGTGAATTCATTCATACCTTTGGAGATGTTCATCTCTACTCGAATCACTTTGAACAAGCAAAAGAACAATTAACCAGAGATTGTCGCCCATTGCCCACTATGAAGATAAATCCAGCGGTGAAAGATATATTTGATTTTACATATGAGGATTTTGAATTAATCAATTACGATCCTCATCCACACATTAAAGCACCAGTTGCTGTTTAAATTAGGACTATGGAGTTTAGTTTAATTGTCGCAATTGGAGAAAACAGGGAGATTGGTAAAAACAATGATTTACTATGGCGCCTACCTAATGATATGAAGTTTTTTAAGGAAACTACAATCGGTCATACGGTAATCATGGGAAGAAAAAACTGGGAATCTATCCCTGAAAAGTTTCGACCTCTTACCGATAGAAAAAACATTGTGCTTACCACAAATTCAAATTATCAAGCAGCCGGAGCAATCGTAATAACCGATTTCAATAAGCTAAATGAAGAAGCTGGACTACTTTCAAATCAATCTAAAAATTTCATTATTGGAGGCGCACAAATTTACCAATTAGCCCTTCTACATCTTGACATCACCGAAATGTATATTACGCATGTTCACGCTACTTTTGAAGCAGACACTTTTTTTCCAAAAATTTCGCTTGAAGATTGGAAAAGTGAAACCATATACCAACAAGAAAAAGATGCTAAGCATACTTATTCTTTTGAAATCAAACGATATTGGAAATAAATATTCATGCACAACATGAAAGTATGTATTGCCGAAAAACCAAGTGTTGCAAAAGACATAGCTCAAATCATAGGAGCTAAGCAAAGAAAGGATGGGTATTTCGAAGGCAATGGTTATCAAGTAACCTGGACATTTGGCCACCTTTGTACATTAAAAGAACCACGCGATTATTTGGAAGAATGGCGTTATTGGAATTTAAGGCACTTACCTATGGTTCCTTCACGGTTTGGTATAAAAGTGATGGATGATAGCGGGGTACAAAAACAATTTCACATTATAGCACGCTTAGTTCAAAATGCAGAAGAAGTCATTAATTGCGGAGATGCTGGACAAGAAGGGGAAGTTATACAACGCTGGGTACTGCATTTAGCAAAATGTAAAGCACCCATAAAACGCTTATGGATTAGTTCATTAACTGAAGAAGCTATAAAGGAAGGGTTTTCTAATTTAAAAAACGGAGAAAATTATAACAACCTGTACGCTGCAGGTTCCGCTAGAGCAATTGGAGACTGGCTTTTAGGAATTAATGCTACTCGGTTATTTACCAAAAAATTTGGACAGCAAAAGCAGGTGTTGTCCATTGGAAGAGTTCAAACCCCTACTCTAGCAATGATTGTTCAGCGACAATTAGAAATAGACAACTTTACACCTCAAGACTATTGGGAGCTAAGAACTATTTATCGTGATACCGAATTTAATTCCATCTTAGGAAAAATAAAAAAGGAAGAAAAAGCAAACTATGCTTTATCTAAAATTAAGGACGAACCTTTCGAAATTACATCTTTTGAACAAAAAGAAGGAAAAGAAAAACCTCCACGACTTTTCGATTTAACCGCTTTACAAGTCGAAACCAATAAAAAATTTGGATTTTCGGCAGACCAGACCTTGAAACATATTCAAAGTTTGTACGAAAAGAAAGTGGTTACTTACCCAAGAGTGGACACCACCTACCTACCGGATGATATGTATCCCAAAATTCCAGAAATATTAGGTAACCTTAATTATTACAAATCACTCACTGCTCCCCTACTGGGGAAATCGATAAAAAAAAGCAAACAAGTATTTGACAATAAAAAAGTAACGGATCACCACGCTATTATACCAACGGGTATCACGCCTTCAGGTATTAGTCCAGATGAGCAAAAGGTTTACGATATTGTTACAAAACGATTCATAGCTGTCTTTTATCCTGACTGTACGGTGAGTAATACCACAGTGATTGGTGAAGTTTTAAAGCTCGAATTTAAGGCTACAGGAAAGCAAATATTAGAGCCTGGTTGGCGAATAGTATATGAAGGAGACAAAAAGAAGTCCTCAACAGAAGAAGACAAAATAATGCCCACTTTTGAAAAAGGCGAAAAGGGACCGCATGATCCAAGAGTGGATAAAAAACAAACCACTCCACCAAAGTTTTACACGGAAGCCACCTTATTACGTGCCATGGAAACGGCTGGTAAACAAGTAGACGATGAAGAAATGCGAGAATTATTGAAAGATAATGGCATTGGAAGACCATCTACACGGGCAAATATTATTGAAACGTTATTTCGAAGAAAATACATTACGAGACAGCGTAAAAATATTATTGCTACACAAACAGGAATTGACCTGATTCAAATTATAGAAAACGAAACCTTGAAATCCGCAGAATTGACGGGAGATTGGGAAAGAAAATTGCGTCTTATAGAAAAAGGTGAATACCAACCTGAGCAGTTTAAAAAGGAGTTGATTGAGATGGTTGTTAACTTAACGAATGAAGTATTATTCAATTACAAAAATAAAACCATCACGATAGTCAGTGAAGAGGAAAAGCAAAAAGAAAAAAAGAAGAAAGAAAAAAGAAAATCTGTTGATATTACGAGTTTAACTTGTCCGAAATGTACACAAGGGACATTATTAAAAGGCAAAAAAGCGTATGGTTGTAGTAACTATAAAAACGGTTGTAACTTTATTCTTCCTTTTGCCTTTATGGGAAAAACACTGACGAATAAACAGTTATCCGATTTAATCAAAAAAGGAAAAACAACACAAATTAAAGGATTTCAAATCCCTGGAAGCGAAGATAAAAAGGATGGAAAACTATCCTTTAGTTCCGATTTTAATATTAATTTAGAAGGATGAATTTAAAAAAACTAATACCCTCATTACTCTTATTTATTGCGTTTATTGCTTTTCATAACAGCTTTGAAAATAACCTTTTTGAACTAGGGTTGTCATGGACTATGTCCGGGATAGCCCCCTATTTTCTTCAGTTTATTAGTGCTGTATTATTTGGAATACAATTCAACCTATTTGGACCATTAGAGTCCATAAAAAGAAGAAGAATAATAAGTGTTTCTAGTGTAATTGTACTTTGTGGAATTGCCTTCGCTGTTCATCCAATTTATGAAGGGGACTTTGACAACACCTTTGATGAGATCCACTTAGCTTCCAAAACAGGTGAAGTGCCTGAAGGACTAACCATGATCGCTTTACCCGGTTGTCCATTTTGCAAGTCAAGAGTTAAAACGCTCAACCAATTATATGCACGAAATCCGAGGAAAGAAATTCAAGTTATATTGGCTAGTTCCGATGCAGACATGCTTAGTTATTACAAAAAGAACCTTTCTGCTGGAATACAAGCATTAAACGCTAAAAACCCTCAGTTTTATGCAGAATTAGCACAAGGTAGATTTCCTTGTTTTATTTACAACGATGGAACTGGAGATATTCGTAGATGGGCACAAAATGGATTTGGATCAAGTGCTTTAGACTGGATTGAAAAAAGATAGCAGCTATAGTATTTAAGATTCCTGCAGGGCAAACGCATACTTTACTTTTAATTTGAACTCATTTCTTTGTGATAAATAGTTTGAAATGTGCCGAATACACAAGAAATGAAATCTACGCCATGATTCCGGTGTTCTCGATACAATTTTAACTACACTACGTTTCGTTAAAACCACTCGACCACCTTCAATTTTTAATTTCACAAAATATATAATTGAAGATTTACAAGTATGAGGTGATCGAGTGTTTCGACGGAATAATATGGAGTCGAAATGTATCGAGAGCCCGACAATCAAAGTTATTATTTCTACTCTATCTAGAAGCTATTTCTCAAAATCAATTAAGTATGCGGTTGCCCTGAAGATTCCTGCTATTCATTTTGGTCACGCCAAAAATCTTATTATCTTCATACTAAAAAGTAAGTATGCTTTATCGCTTTTTAAAATTCTTGATCGGAATAGGGATACGCTTATATTATAAAGAAATAAGGGTGAATAATAAGGTCTTATTGCAATCCAAAGAACCTCTCATCATCATAGCAAATCATCCTAATACGTTAATGGATGCTTGGGTAATCGGTATGATCTGTAAGCAGCCAATTTATTATATGGCTAAAGCTACTTTGTTTGACAGTAAATGGAAGTTGAAGTTATTCCGAGGGCTAAATATGATTCCCATCAATCGAAAGGGTGAGGGTGTCACAGAAGGAGTAAATAATGACTACTCCCTGGAAGAGTGTTATCGTATTTTAGAAGAAAAAAAAACCTTACTTATATTTCCAGAAGGTACAAGCTATAAAGAACGTGTATTACGAAAGTTAAAGTCGGGAACCGCACGAATTGCGTTAGAAGCCGAAGCGAGAAATAATGGAAAGTTAAATTTAAAAGTAGTTGCTGTAGGACTAAATTATTCACAACCTGAAAAGTTTAGAAGTCGTATTTTAATCAACATTGATCAACCTATTGCTATTGCTCCTTACTTAAAA
>SKHH01000301.1 GCA_007117055.1 Lishizhenia sp.
CGTGAACTAGCTGAAAACTTACAATTAAATTATAACCTCGGAGAAACACTTGCTTTAAACAACGAAAAAAAAGAACTGTTTTTTAGTGGTCTCCCCTCAACATCTCACCTTCGGGAAATACACAACAATGAAAAAAGAGCCATCACTTGGCGTTCCGGTTTGCAGTTTGAAGTAACTGCCGAACCACCGATATCCACCCAATCGACCCAAAGCACTGCTAACTGGACATATAATTCTGGATTTGATAAAATAAAAGGAGCGACTCCTATTAAAGATCACATTCGGGGAAATACTTCCGTATTTATTTATGACAACAAGGGAAACTATAAACTCATCAATCATTTAGGTAAACTCGTGTGGACTGGATCTATTGATGGAACCATATTAGCAACTCCCCAAACCATTGACTTATTTGAAAATGATAAATTTCAACTTTTATTTTCTTCTGAAAATGAGATACACATCATTGACCTAAATGGTGCATCAGTTGGCAACTTTCCTTTTACCTCTGAACATGCCATAACTTCTCACATTCATCCCTTTCGATGGAACAACATGCAACGTTTTCTATTTGGAAATGAAAAAGGAGAGTTAACTGTACTATCCAACAAAGGACAAGAATTAAACGTCGTACAAGCCGGCGCAAAACCTATCACAGCAGAGCCTATTGCCATGAATATAGCAGGAAACCTTCGTGCGTGGTCAATAAACACAAAAAACGAAACGCTCCTCTCCTATCTCGAAAGACCTATACAAGCAGAGCGAAAAGGAATCATGCACGCGGATAAATTCATTCGTCAAGGTGGTAGCGTAATAGGATTTCTAAATAAAGACGACGAAGTTTATCGCATTGATGGAAATCAAACAAGTGAGCAACAGTTTTTTGGAAAAGGTCAACTGGTGGAAATAGCACCAAATTACTTGATCACGAAAAATGCTAATAAGCTAAACACACTTAATCTTGAGGGGGAAATTATTCATCAACTAACGCTTCCATTCAATGAAGTAGGCATTGTATATAAATTGGATTATAAAACGAGAAGCATCTACCTCGTTCATGATTATTTGGAAAACAATGTTTATGCATATGCCGAAAATGGAACCTTATTAACCGGTTTTCCTAAAGAAGCAAGAAGCTGGATTACCGCCAACATAGATGAGGAGCATGAGTGTTTTCAAATCATTACGACTATTCAAAAATCGATTGTAAACTATGGTGTGAAAATCCCTGAAGAGTTAAATGTAATTCCTGAAGATCAAAATACTCCGTAATTTATGTTTACACCTTTAAATCTTCCCAAGGCTCCCTTGAAATTATTTAAAAAGAACAATCAAGTTTTTGTCCTAGATGCGTTTAGGAATAAAGAAATCCTGCTTACTCCAGAGGAGTGGGTACGACAACATTTTTTACACTACATAACACTTCACAAAAACATTCCCAAAGGATTAATTATTTCCGAACACGGTCTTACTATTAATGAAATGACCAGAAGATGTGATGCTGTGGTGTTTACAAAAAATCGTATTCCGCTAGCGATCATAGAATGCAAAGCTCCTGAAGTAAAGCTCTCTGAAAAAACCATGCATCAAATTGCGCAGTATAATTTCGCCCTTCACGTAAACTGGCTCATTCTAACAAATGGAATTGAAACGGTTGTATGTTTTGTGAATGCTAAAGAGAAAAAACTTTCTTATTTAGAGGAGCTTCCGAACTATGAAAAAATGATTGAACTGAGTGAGGGTCAAAAATCAGGTTAATAATCTTCTAATTTCATGAGGAGTCATACCTCTAGATCCTTTTGTTCTTTTAATTTCAAATACGGATCAAATGTAAAACGTGTTTTTCTTTTTTCTTCACCAGGTGCTGGATGCCATGTTACGTCCATCATGTAGCGTATCACTTGTCCCAACTCGTCTTCTTCGACAAGTAATTGTCCAAAACTAAATTTTTCAGAATTTTGAAATGTTTTTTTAACCGCTTTAACCGCCTCTACTTTGGCTAAATCTACAAAATCAACAGAGTTAACCAATTCCGCAATGTACATAAGTTCCATAACGTGCTTCATGAAATCATTTAATTCATCCGTACGAATTAATTCTTGTTCTCTTTCTTTATAAAAGCGTATAAAGTTCAGTTCTTGTTCGGTAATAAAAATGGGGGCGTCCGTAATGAAATGCAACTCAAAAATGTAATTTAAAAGGTTGTCTTTATCACGATTTGCCAACTGATAGTAGTAAAAAGGAGTATGTGATAAAATGGAATCTTTGTAATCTAACACAAAGTAGTCATGGTGTAGACGCACACTATCTTTAGTACTCGTGGTATAAATATGTTCGAGCTCAAATTTTAATAAATGCTTTTGACGATTAGCATAAATTCGATAATCCTCAATCAATTCATCTACTCCTGACAATTTATATCCACGTAAATCATTATTGTCGATATAACTAGATTTGATATCATAAAGTGAGTCCAAGGTGATAAAAACAGGAGGCTTAATTACATTTAGCGGACCAAACCCAAGTGATTCATAACGATCAGACAATCGATACGTATTGTGCAGGTGTCTCTCTATCACTCTTTCACGCTCAAACTGTCTTTCTTCTAACGTTGGCTGAGGCACAAAATTAACACTACACGCAGCGAGTAAAACAATAGAACAAAACAATATTAACTTACTGGTAAGCGAAGCTTTTAATGACCAAGCTAAAATTGATTTTGTTTTTTTCATCTGACAACTATTAAAATGTCAACGCCTATTTAATACTATTCATATTTAGGAATTCGAATGACTTTAAATTCACTTATAAAAGTACAAAACAAACCCGTCAATTGTTCGTGAAAGAAAGTTAAACGAAACAACTTATCGACCCAACATAACAGGCATAATGAGCATCAAAATATCTTCATGTTCATTATCGTTTTCTGCTGGTGTAATGATCCCTGCGCGATTTGGCTGACTCATTTTAATTTTAATTTCATTCGACTCTATATTTGTCAGCATTTCTAGCAAAAACCTTGAGTTAAATCCGATTTCTAAATCCTCTCCATCATACGAACAGGTGAGTCTTTCATTCGACTCATTTGCAAAATCTAAATCTTCTGCTGAAATAGAAAGTTCTGACCCCGATATTTTCAAACGAATTTGATGTGTCGTTTTATTCGCAAAAATAGAAACACGCTTAATAGCACTTAAAAAGCTCGGACGATCCACTGTTAGAACATTGGGATTTTCTTTCGGAATTACAGCTTCGTAATTCGGGTATTTCCCATCGATTAGACGACATGTCATTTTTGAATCGTTGAACGAAAAAACAGCGTTCGACTCGTTATATTCTATCTTTACTTCTTCCTCTCCTTTCAGATTATTTTTCAATAACATCAAGGCTTTTTTCGGTAAAATAAAGGATGAAACACCTTCTGTAGAAGTTGTATCTGTTCTTCTGTAACGCACTAACTTATGAGCGTCAGTAGCAACAAAAATCATGTCTTCACTGGTCAATTGACAAAACACTCCGTTCATCACTGGTCTCAACTCATCATTTCCTGTTGCAAAAAGCGTTTTATTAATCGCTTCTGCAATAATTTCACCTGGTAAAACGATACTGTTTGTATTTTCAACTTTTGGCGGATTTGGGTAATCATCACCTGCGTATCCACTCATTTTTGATTTACCATTGGTATAGGCAATTTCAATCCCGTGATTTTTCTCTAAATCAAACGTAAAAGTCAACGGCTGATCCGGTAAATTTTTTAATACATCCAACAATAGTTTTGCTGGAACACAAATATCACCTTCACCATCTGACTCTATGGATAAGGTTACCGTTAAAATGGTTTCCATATCAGACGCAGAAACTGTTAACTCATTTGCCCCTATTTTAAACAAGAAATTATCCAAAATAGGTAAGGTGTTATTTGTTGTTAACACCCCGCTAATTGACTGAAGGTGTTTTAAAAGGGTCGTACTTGAAACTACAAAATTCATTTCCTGATTTTTTTTTCTAAAACAAATCTAAACAAAAACTATCAATACAATGGATTTACTCCTGATTTTTTGGAACTATATTTTCTCTCGTAAAAATATCTTTTCCAAATACCAACGGCCCTAAAGTATAATACTGCATTCTCACCAACTCCCCCGAAGGCATAATACCCCAAAGATAATCTTGATCCCACAAGATAGAATCATTATGATCTGCTTCTGGATCTGGTCTTCTGTAATAAGTCATGAAAAATTCTTTATCTTTTCCTTTTACGAATAATGTATAGTCTGGTTTTAACGCTTTAATACTATCAACTTGTTGCTCTGTATACGCATAATTCGGGCGATTAAAATGAATATTTCTGAATCCATTCAAATAAAACATCAAGTTATCTTTGATTAACCCCTCAATGGGTTCTCCATTGGAAGTAGCCTTCAGTCCATCCTTATCCTGAATGATTTCAAAATTATCTGATGGGTTAACATTATTCTCTACTCTAATTTCTCTGATATCCTCACGATTAAAAGAAAACAGTTTCGAACACTGATAAATTTTAGGGTCGGCTGTAAAACGAGGTTCCAATATTCCATAAAAACCTTTCATGCCCATAATCACAGGATTGTCACTACGTCTCTTAGGTGTTTCTAACAACATGTGTGTACCATAATGATCGGAAGTCGAATGTCCAACAAACCATGTTTTTTTCAACTTCCCTTTTTGATAGATGTCAACTTTTTTGTATTTCGACATCATTTGCTTTTTCATGTTTTCCATTGCTCCATCAGGAACATACCCTTTCAGCGTAACTTTCAGAAAAGTTTCTAACATGGTATGAACCACTTCTTGCTTAACACAGTTTCCTTTGTCGTCCACCCAAGCTCCAGATTGATTTCGTACCACTGTAAACGAAACATCATTAAACGAATCATATACTGTTATTTTATCCACAGCTGCAGTATCCTTTACCGCAAAATCTATCAGGCTTAAGTTATCCGAAGTTTTCTCTTGATCTGCTAACCTCATTGCTAACACACCCAAGCCGATTAATACGGACACCCCTACTACAATTATAATAACTTTCTTCATGTTTCTTTTCCTTTATTTAACGCTGTTTAATCCTTTTCTATATCACTTTGCGTACTTAGACTTTCTCATCAAGAAAATTGTTATACCTAGTACTACAACAAAAAGAATTGGAACAAATAGGTTTAAAAACTTAAAATAACTTCCTTGTTTTTCGATTTTCAACTTATCCAGCGGATGCAAATCAATCGTTCTACTCCTAATAGATAACAAAGTACTTTCTCCCATCATGTAATCCACACAATTTTCAAAAAAATCAAAATTCCCCAATCTGTGATTTGTCGCTAACAATTCATCAATTTCCTTTCCTCTCGGATACCTTGGAATATATCTGTAGGCGCCTTGTTCTCTCACAAAAACAGAATCATAAAATGCATTTTTAAAAAAAGTTCCATTGGATACCACCATTAATTTTCCAGGCTGTACAGATTTTTCCTCAAAAATAGCTTCTGGGTCTTCTGAATACGTTGAAATTATCCTGTTTTTGAATGCCGACTCAAATTCGCCTTCAATAACTCCACCTACCATCAATCGATTCACAGGGTCTTCAGGGTCATCTTGGAAAGTCGGATTCTCTCCAAAGGTTTGTTCCACAGCAATTGAAAGCAACGGAACATTTCCGTAGGATTTTGAATTGGAAGAAGTTGTTAGGATCACCGAAGGTACAGTTTTATGCTTTGTTTCTACAAACTGCATACTCGAAGCATACGGCAACTTAACGGGGTCTACCATACTAGAGATAGGGTGACGCGTACCTTTCGCCAACACATAAAAATACCAATTAACAAACCCTCTCGGAATAGCAGGAAAAGCAAAAATGTCGTAGTTCGCATCTACCACTAAATCTTCGTTTATTTTTACTCCATAATCAAACAATAATTTTTCCAAGCCCGTTCTCCTGCGCACCGAATGTACCATTCCTTTTCTTCGAATCGTATCGTTATCAATTTCTAATGGGTTATAGAAAACCATCAAATTCCCACCTCGCATAAGGAACTGATCGATGACAAATTTATCCTTGTCACTAAATTTCTGGGTTGGATCTGCGATTATCAATCCATCAACATTATCCAGCGCGTGGATGGAGCCATCAATTTTTACATCTTTAATGGCATAAGCATCTTCAATGTTTTTTCTTGCTCCTTGTGTGAATGGAATGCCCAATTCACCATGACCATGTAAAAAAGCTACAGTTCGCTTGGTTCGTC
>SKHH01000054.1 GCA_007117055.1 Lishizhenia sp.
CCAAGCTTTCTGTGGTAATAGTCAACAGAATGTTTTCCATCGTTGTTAACAAAAAACTCAAGATTCTTTCTCACCTCATTTTCTGCTTCTTCAAACTCTGGGGTATCCGTTGGAATAGCACCCGTGCGTATGTCTGCGGCTAAGTAATCACCAATCGTGTAAGGAAGTACAAAATAACCATCTGCTAATCCTTGCATCAACGCAGAAGCACCTAGACGGTTAGCTCCGTGATCAGAGAAGTTAGCTTCTCCAATCGCATACAATCCAGGAACCGTTGTCATTAAATTATAATCTACCCAAATTCCACCCATCGTATAGTGAACCGCTGGATAAATCATCATTGGTGTTTCGTATGGATTATCATCAACGATTTTTTCATACATTTGGAATAAGTTACCATACTTATTGGCAACCACTTCTTTTCCAAGCATTTGAACTAACGCTTCATCGTTTTCATTCAGTCCTTTAATATAAGCTTGCTCTTTTCCATACCGCGTTATCGCTGAAGCAAAATCCAAGTAAACAGCTTCGCCCGTTGCGTTCACACCGTATCCAGCATCACAACGCTCCTTAGCGGCACGTGAAGCAACATCACGCGGTACTAAGTTACCAAATGCAGGATAACGACGCTCTAAATAATAATCTCTATCTTCTTCTTTTAATTGTGTCGGTTTTAATTTTCCTTCACGAATCGCAATAGCATCTTCTTTTTTCTTCGGCACCCAAATACGCCCATCATTTCTTAACGATTCTGACATCAATGTTAATTTAGCTTGCAACTCTCCAGAAACTGGTATACAAGTTGGGTGGATTTGTGTAAAACATGGGTTTGCAAAGTAAGCACCTCTTTTATGCGCTTTCCAAGCAGCACTCACATTACTTCCCATTGCATTTGTAGAAAGGAAGAAAACGTTACCGTAACCACCTGTACCCAAAACAACTGCGTGAGCACTATGACGTTCAATTTCACCCGTAACTAAGTTTCGAGCTATAATTCCACGTGCTTTTCCATCTATTTTTACGATGTCCATCATTTCATGACGGTTGTACATCTTTATTTTACCACGACCAATTTGACGATTCATAGCAGAATAAGCACCCAGCAATAACTGCTGTCCTGTTTGCCCTTTTGCGTAAAACGTTCTTGATACCAAAACTCCACCAAAAGAACGGTTGTCTAGTAAACCACCGTAATCACGAGCGAAAGGAACACCTTGGGCAACACATTGGTCAATGATATTCGCAGATACTTCTGCCAAACGATATACGTTTGCCTCTCTAGAACGATAGTCTCCTCCTTTTACCGTGTCGTAAAAAAGGCGAAATGTTGAATCTCCGTCTCCTTGATAATTTTTTGCTGCGTTGATTCCACCTTGAGCTGCAATTGAGTGCGCACGTCTCGGAGAATCTTGAAAACAAAATGCTTTAACGTTGTATCCTAATTCTGCTAGCGTTGCTGCTGCCGAACCACCTGCAAGACCAGTACCAACAACGATTACATCAATCAATCGTTTGTTAGCAGGGTTAACTAGGTTGATATTATTTTTATGTCTTGTCCACTTTTCTGCTAATGGACCCGCTGGTATTTTTGAATCTAAAGTTGCCATAATCTTTTATTATTGAATGATGTATAAATAAATCGCTATAAAAATGAACCCTAAAGGAACAATTATGGAATAAGCTACACCAAATTTTTTCAACCCTTGAACTAATTTTCCATTTTGACCAATGGATTGAAAAGCAGAGCTAAATCCATGTAACAAGTGTAATGCCAATAATACGAAAGCGATCACATAAATTGCTACACGAATAGGGTCTTCAAATTTGTGAAGTACATGATCATAATATTTTGTAGTATCATCCCAAATACCATGTACAAATTTATCAGATATTTCAGGAATCCAAAAGTCGTAGAAGTGCAAGGCTAAAAAAGCGAGAATTACTGCACCTGAAATAATCATGTTTCTCGACATCCACGAAGCGTTTGCAGCTCCATTGTATTTCACATATTTTACTGGGCGAGCTTCTCTGTTTTTGAGTTCTAATATAAATCCCATTACAAAATGAAAAACAACAGCAAAAATGAGAATGGGCTGAGCCACAAACTGAACTGCTGGATTTGTACCCATAAAATGAGAAAGCTCATTGAACGTATCTGGGCTAAAAACTGCAGTAATGTTAATAGCTAAGTGCTGCAATAAAAAAATCATTAAGAATATTGCAGACGCCGCCATGGCGAACTTTCTACCTATCGACGATTTTGTTAATCCTGTGTTACTCATAGTTTGTCTATAATTATCTAATTTATGAACAACAAAATTAAGTGTTAGTTTGACTTTTTGAAGTGTTTTTTACTATTTAGAATGATTTTAGATAACTGGATGGTTTTTCTAAGAAAACAAGAATGGCTATAAACTAAAAAAGCCACGATTGATCGTGGCTTCTAAATAAATATATCGCTAGGGTTATCTTCCTCCTCGCATTTTACGCATATCTTCCATTGTTCTGTGTGTGTAGCCTTTAGGAATATCCATTGAAAACTTTTGTTCTGGTTTTTTTACTTTCTTTTTAAACTCAAAAGCTATCATTTCCAAATCCATTGTCCCCCAATTTACAGAAAAGTTTAAAGGAACACCAGGGATTTCTTCAAACAGATATTGCCCATAACGAAAAGAAGGAACTATTTCATCTGTATACCATACAACTGTTTCCACCTCATCTTCGGTAGTGATTATGGCTTTCTTACAAACAAACCCCATCACCTCTTTGGTTTCACCATCTACAAGATCAATCTTTCGCTTCGACAACGCCAATCGTTGTTCATCACTAAGATCATCTAATGTCATTTTGGTTGCAATTTTACCCATCATTCCATCAACTAGTGTTAAGGTTGAATCTTGTCCTTTGTGATTGATGACCGTTGTTGTCATGAAATCTCCTAAATACAACTCTGAGCGAATTTTATCATCTACGAAAAAAAGTTCTAGAACACTTTCCTTCATTTGATCAACGTAGGCAGCAGATTGGGGGTCATCGGAAGTCACAATAACGTCGTAAGACACTTGACCTTTTGTAATTTGCCCTGTAACCGAAAGAACGGTCACTAAACTGATTAAACTTAATAAATACTTCATCATTTGTTATTTTATTGAAACCCTAGAAAGGATTTTCTATTTGTGTCTCCTACTGGAACAACAAAAACTATTCTCCTTGTCCTGGATTCATGAGTTGCTGTAGTTCTTCAAATGTTTTTTCCGTGTATCCTTCTGGGATAGCTAAAGCAAATACTTTCTTTGGTTTTTTAACTTTTTTATTTACTTCTTTAGCGGTCATAACCATTGTCATTTGAGGGTTGTCAACAGAAAACTTCAAAGGAACACCAGGAATTCCTTTTTTGAAAAAACGACCATCTGTTTTTGGCATAGTGATTTCATCTGTATACCAGAAAATCGTCTCGTTTCCTTCTTCATCAATTACAATTGCTTTTTTACAATTATATCCCATTACTTCCTTTGTTTCATCTACAAGCTCAATTTCAACATCCATGTCATCTTGATCTTCCATCATCTCTTCAACATCCATGAATGCGCCGTATTTCCCCATCATACCGCTCATCAACATCATACCTTTTCCAGATGATCGGTCAGAAACCGTCGTTGTTGTCATCAATGCCCCCATTGAAAAAACTTGCTTCGACAAATCGTCTTTAAATGCCATTTCTAAAGAAGAACCCGCTAACATTCCTAGTTGAGCTTGAACTTGAGGGTCATCAGACTCCATAGTAATGTCATAGATAATATGTGCTTCTTGCTTTTGAGCATTGGCGAAAACAATAGCTGATAAAAATGCTATAATTAATGTTCCTAATTTCATAATTTTTAATTTTTAAATATTTTGCCTCAAAGATACAACATTAGTGCCATAAAATTAATAAGCTTATGTGCCACGGTAAAAAATCACCATGAACGAGCGTTTTTTCATCTCAATTAGTCAAAAACAGCGATAATTATTCCATCACTTGACTTTTTGTTCTCTACGTTTAACGTTCTTCCGTTAAACGCACAAACGATTGTTTCAGGTTCACTTGATTGCATAAACACATCTGCGCTACTTAAAAACGGGAAATTCCCAAACAATCCCTGCTCTGTTAGATCTGACTCACCATTTTCATTTCCGTCATAGAGGAACATAGCAATAGTGTTGTTTTCTGGATCACAAAAAGTCATTGTTGAAAGCTCCAAATCATTTACAAACAGTTCATCTCTGCCCGCTGAAACCCCTTGGTTTGCAGCAAAAATTGTTAACGCAGATTGCGAAGTAGAAGATGGGATGTCATTAAACAATAAGCTTACAAAGCTACCGGGACCAGGTAAAGTTCTCAAATAAACTGCTGGATTACTTCTTTTGAATCCTTCTCGATAATAATACACAGTGCGCGCTCCGCTGACATTCGTATTTACCTCAAACTCATAATTCACATCTTTTTTTATTTTAACTGGACCCCAGTCTCCGTTTGCGTCTGCAACAATAGAAGCAATTGGCGTCGTAGAAACTCTAAAGCCTGTTTCACTATCTACTTCGTAAATATCTACTTGCGCTCCATCCTGAGGAATGTTTTCACCAAGCGTAACCACTCTTCCTCCAATTTCAATATTGGATTGGGCAACAATTTCTAACGTATTTGGCGTATTTCCATCATTAAAAAAGCTATACATAGCTTCAAACGCTTCGGGACAAGTAACAATCTCATAATGATCTTTTTGAGGAATATGAACATTCGTTGCGCCAGGAATGTCCGCACTACTAACAATAAGATCTTGTTCTGACCAAATATTGATGGTAGGAACCTCTTGCTCAGCGCCTGCAGGCCCTTCTTGAGCTCCGCTTCCGATGTGTGCATAAAAAGCTACTTTTTCTGCTCTTTCTGGATCGGATAAATAGTTGTACCCTAGTCCTCCTCCAGCAGAATGACCAGCAAGATTTACTTGAGATTTTCCAGTTGACGCCAGCACCTCATCAATAAAGGCATCCAATAAACCTACATTATCGCCTTCTTGATTCAGCGTATTCCAATCAAAAAGAAATAATTCATCCGAACAATATCTGTTAGATGAAAACCGCATCACCTGATTAGCATAAGTATCTCCCGATGCTAAAAAGCCGTGCACCATTACCACTGGAAGAGCATCTTCATTGCAAGCTCCTCCATGGATAACATCTGGTAAATCTTCTTTTTTACAAGCAAATAATAGTGCAAAAGCAAATAGCCAAACTGTAATTTTTTTCATAGTCGTTTCATATTTAGAACATCTAAATTAAAAAACTTAATGAATTAAAAAAAACCGTTCATAAAATATTGGTGCTTAGTTCAGTTTTGTGAAATAGATTGTATTTAACTAAAAAGAAGTGCTTTAACTGCTAAGTTGCTTTGAAAGGAAAAGTACACACAAACTCCGCTCCTTCCTTGTAGTTTTTGTTTAATTCTATTTCTCCCCCTAAACGGTTTATTGCTTTTTTGACACTGTATAAACCTATTCCTGTTGAGCGCTCATTATTTGTGGGAATCGCACTTAACTTAGTAAACATTTTATACATATTTCTAATATCACTTTCCGAGAAACCAGGACCTTGATCACGGACAATAAATCTCCATACCTCACCACTTTTAGAAAGCTCAATAAAAATCTTTGTTTGATTGGGGGAAAACTTAATGGCGTTAGAAATTAAGTTTCCAAAAACAGAATATAATAGTCCTCCATCTGAAAGTGTCTGTATTTTATCAACAGATAACTCTAATTCAATGTTTTTATAACTTGCATCGAATTGAAAGCCTTTTAGTACAGCGTTTAAAATAGTATCCACCTGTACCTCTTTGAACCTTTTTGAATCTATTTTTCCTTCTTCATTATAGGCATTCAATAAACTACCGATTAATAAATCCAATTGATGAGAGGATGAGTTAAGCATATTCAAAAACAATTTCCTTTCGTCTTTAGAGTTTTCTTCTTCTAACAAATGACTAAATCCCTGAATCGAAGACAAGGGGTTCTTTAAGTCATGAATAATTGTCTTAACAAGTGCGTCCCTTTCTTGTATTAAGTTTTGTAACGAACTGTTTTTAAGAGCAATTGTTTTATTTTGACGCTTTACAGTTGAATGAGCCTCTTTGATTTTTTTTCTTGAGTAAATCAAAGTAGTTAGTGCGGATGTAGAAATTAATAATAGTAGTATCAATGCTATTACTAAAAGATTCTTTTGCTCATTGTTTTTTTGC
>SKHH01000070.1 GCA_007117055.1 Lishizhenia sp.
AATCAAAAATTAGATGGACTACTTTATTTACCAGACAACTTAGATTCATCGAGACAATACCCTATGATTGTTTACTTTTATGAGATGTATTCTGATCGCAAGCATCAGCATTACGTTCCTAAACCAACTGCTTCTATTGTTTTTCCAACGGAATATGCGTCGGCTGGTTATGCAGTTTTTATTCCGGATATTCGATACAAAACAGGTCACCCTGGTCAAAGCGCATACGATTGTATCATGAGTGGAACGGATTATATTTTAGCGAATTATTCGTTCATTGATTCGAACCGGATGGGACTTCAGGGACAATCTTGGGGAGGGTATCAAACAGCTCAATTGATTACCATGACCAACCGATACAAGGCAGCAATGGCTGGAGCACCAGTGAGCAACATGTTTTCTGCTTACGGAGGAATTCGTTGGTCGAGTGGATATAACCGACAATTTCAATATGAACGTACACAAAGTAGAATAGGAAAAACCATTTGGGAAGCACCAGAATTATACGTTGAAAACTCTCCGTTGTTTGGAATTCCGAACATTGAAACACCGTTATTGATGATGCACAACGATAACGATGGGGCTGTTCCTTGGTATCAAGGAATTGAAATGTTTATGGGGATGAAGCGATTAAATAAACCTGTATGGCTATTGAACTACAACGGCGATGAACACAACCTTATGAAAGATGCCAATAGAGAGGACTTAAGTATTCGCATGCGCCAATATTTTGATTATTATCTTCAAGAAAAGCCTGCTCCATTATGGTTGAAAGAAGGAATTCCAGCAATTGAAAAAGGAAAAAACTATAAACTTGAACTTGAATAATCGTATTTTTGCACTATGGGATCAGTAAGACAAAATAGAATTGAAAATGTTATCAAAGAGGAGGTTTCTAAACTTTTTCAACAAAAAGCCAGAGAACTTTGCCTTGGTGCAATGGTAACACCAACTGTAGTGAGAATTACACCGGACTTAAGTTTGGTGCGTGTTTTTGTGAGCATATTTGCCGGTCCGCCGAAAGAAGAAGTAATCGCTCATATCACGGAAAACAAAAGTAAAATTCGTGGAGAAATAGGGAAAAGCATTAAGAATATGAAGAAAATTCCAAATTTGGAATTTAAAATTGATGATTCCTTAGATTATGCGATGAAAATAGACGAATTACTCAAAAAGTAAGGTTGAAGTCCGTTTTGAATGTTGCAAAGTTCATAGCGAGAAGATATTTCAAAGCCAAAAAATCTAGAAATGTCATCAACTTAATAACGCTCATCAGTGTTGTTGGCATTACTATTTCTACCTCGGCACTAGTGATTTTATTGTCTGCATTCAACGGGATAGAAGAAATGGTCATTAAACTTTACAGTGAGTTTGATGCGCCAATCAGTGTTCGTTCAAAAAAAGCGAAGACCTTTGATCAACACTTTTTGCCCCTAGAAGAGCTTTCCGAGTTGTCTTACACTTCTTCTATTTCAAGAGCAGTTGAGGAAGTAGTAATTCTAAAGTACGACCAAAAGTGGATTCATGCAAAAATGCTTGGGGTTGACTCCAGTTTTTTGGAAATGACTAACATGCAAGAACACCTTGTGGATGGTGATGCGATGTTGTTTTATAACGATCGTCCATCTGCTATTTTTGGAGCGTCTTTACTTGATAAACTACATGCTTATATTCCTTATGGTAATCAACCTTTACAACAAATTACTTTTCATGTACCACTTCGAGAAGGGAAAATAAGACCAGGGAAAAAGCCGCTTTCTATAGAGCGAATTCCAGCAGTTGCACGTATGAATTTCAATCGAGAGGTAAACGCTGAATATGTAGTGATTCCCATCAAAAAAGCATCTGAAATGTTGCAATACGGCGATGATATTTCAGCTTTATTTATTGACATAGAACGATCAGTAGATTTGAATCGTGCCAAACGTGCCATTCAAGAAATAGTAGGAAACGATTTTGAAGTGAAGACGCATTTTGAAAAAAACGAACTTATTTTTAAAACCAGTCAAACAGAGCGACTAATCGTCTTTTTTATCCTCGTTTTTATTTTCATTCTTTCCTCGTTTAATTTGATCGCATCAATTGTGATGTTGTTTGTTGAAAAGAAAAACGATATCAAGACCCTAAGAAGTTTTGGAGCTACTTCGAATACAATTTTTCGCATCTTTTTCTACGAAGGGTTGATGATTTCAGGAAGAGGCGTCTTGTTGGGACTCATTCTAGGTTATAGTATCGTTATTGTACAATTGAATTTTGGTTTGTTGGAAATGCCTGGCACTGGAGGAGAGTTCTTTCCTATGAAACCCACATTCAAAGACGGGTTCATCATTTTTTCTGCCGTTAGTCTATTGGGTATATTGGTTTCTTATTTGCCTTCGAAATACCTAGTTAAAAAAGCGGGCTAGTATTCTTAAAAGATTCCTTTTATTTTTGCAAATAAAAAAATGAAGTTAAGAAATATCATTAGTTCATCCAATGATTTTAGAAATGAGGAAGACATTATTTTACGAGACTATCTTGCCCTAGAACGCACAAAAATGGCTAATGAACGGACACTTTTATCTTATATTCGTTCTTCACTGTATTTGTTACTGGGCGGAATAGGGATCATTCAATTAGATGGTTTTGAAGGAATTCATTTCTTGGGGTATATTGCGTTAGGTCTTACCGTTTTACTCGTTTTAATTGGTGTATATCGTTTCAATCTACTAAAGAAAAATCTGAAAAATTATTACGCACAAATTGATCAGGTAAAATAGTACTATTAATACCATTAAAAGCATTATTTTTGCACTCAAAATTAGGACTATGTTGGAAATCACGCGTATCAGAGAACACAAAGACGCAATAATCGAAGGATTGAAAAAGCGCGGAATAGATGCTAAACTTGAAGTAGAAGCAATCCTCGTTACTGATGAAAAATGGAGAACGACGCTTTCTGAGCTTCAAACGGTACAATCTTCGAGTAACAAGATTTCCAAAGAAATAGGTGTCCTTTTTAAGACGGGTAAAACCGAAGAAGCCAACAAGGCAAAAGAAGAAACTGCAGCGTTAAAGGCAAAAGAACAAGTGTTAAAACAACAGGTGGGTGAGTTAGAGGAGTTAATGAAAGAAAAACTCTATTCATTGCCTAATGTTCCGTTGGATGTTGTTCCTTCAGGAGTCTCTGAAGATGATAATGAAGTTGTAGAGGAAATCGGAGAAAAAGTTATGTTTGATTTCGAAGCCTTGCCTCATTGGGACTTAGCAGAAAAGCATGGATTAATTGATTTTGAATTAGGTGTAAAAGTTACAGGAGCGGGTTTTCCATTTTATAAAGGAAAAGGCGCCAAACTTCAACGTGGATTGATTAATTACTTTTTGGATGAAGCGGAAAAAGCGGGTTATTCTGAATGTATACCGCCCTTAGTTGTCAATGAAGAGAGTGGTATAGGAACAGGTCAGCTTCCAGATAAGGAAGGGCAAATGTATCACGTTACGGAAGACGATTTGTATTTGATTCCAACTGCAGAAGTACCTTTAACTAATATGTATCGCGATGTAATTCTACCCAACGAAGATTTTTCAATAAAAATTTCTGGATATACACCTTGCTTTCGAAGAGAGGCGGGTTCCTATGGAAAAGATGTAAGAGGGTTAAACCGATTGCACCAATTTGACAAGGTTGAAATCGTTCGTATTGAACACCCGGACAAATCTTTGGCTGCATTGGAGGAAATGGTAAATCATGTGAAACAACTGTTGTCTTCACTTGGATTACATTACAGAATTCTTCGCTTGTGTGGCGGTGATTTAGGCTTTACGTCGGCCATTACGTATGATTTTGAAGTATATTCTGCCGCCCAAGAACGCTGGCTGGAAGTAAGTTCGGTTTCTCTTTTTGAAACGTTTCAAGCGAACCGTTTAAAGTTACGATTTAAAGGAGTGGATAAGAAAACACAATTGTGCCATACGCTAAACGGAAGTGCATTAGCGTTACCTCGAATTGTTGCAGCATTGCTTGAGAATCACCAAACGACGGACGGGGTTGAAATTCCGAAAGTGTTGGTTCCTTATGTGGGCTTTGAACGGATTTAGCTAATAAAAAGGGGGATATATCATAAATACTGGGTGAAACCCGACGTTTATGATAAGCATTCTTGGTGAAAGACCATGTCCTTCGTTTTGGTATTACACCTCCGCCATACCAGTCGGACCAACCTTCAGGTTTAGAATATGTTTTTTACTCTGTAGATGATCTAGAGAAAAGCAGTCCTTTTCGACCTAAGTTGGCAACCCATTTACTTAATTTCAAAATTTCCTGCTCATCTACCATTTTCCCATTTTCTGTAAAACATAAACCATTAAACTTAAAAGGCTGTTGAAGCTCTAAAAGTGGTCGGGTTCTAACATGTCGTTTTCTACATTTATGGTGCTAATTGAACGAACCCATGGTGTTCAATATCTTCGGCTGAATTAACAAGATTATACACAATTTTATAAAAATAGGTTCCTTCTGTTGCTATTTCTCCCGATTCTGTTCTGCCATCCCATTCAAATGTCACATCATTAAATGAACGCATCAAGTTACCCCATCTGTTTACAATTACTATTTCAAATTGATCAATAAATTCTTCACCAATAATATCAATGAGTTTAAAAACATCGTTAATGCCATCACCATTTGGAGTAAAAACATTTGGAATATCAAATCCTGGCGGATCGAAAACAACTTCAATAATTGTTGTGGCTGTATCCTCGCAGTTTTCGTTAGCACTAGATAAGACCACCACGTAGGTTCCTGTTTCAGTGTAAATTTCAGTTAATGTTTCTTCTTCACTATCGAAGGCTGTTCCGTTTCCAAAATCCCAGAAAAAACCGCTACTCGAAGAAGATGTGTTTGTAAAAGTTACTTCTAACGGAACTAAACCTGTTGTGGGTTCGGCTGTAAAACTTACGTCTGGACTATCAAAAACAGTGATGTTTATGGTGTCTATACCAATACAACCGTTTTCATCTACTCCGGTAACAATAAATGTATAATCACCTTCTTCGAGAAAAATAACTTCATCGTTTTCTAAATTCTCAGTCCATTCATAAACCGAAGCACCGGACCCAGAAGGTGTGAAAGCCTCTCCCTCACACAAGTCGAGGTCATCCCCCGCGAAAACTACAGGATTTTCATTCATAACTACTATCACAGAGGCTTCTGAGGTACAACCATTTTCATCTATGGCAGTTGCCGTGTATTCATTTTCTCCAAAAGGAGGAGTGAAAGGCTCTCCTGAGACAATAGACGAATCATTCCATGTATAGTTATTAACACCGTCAGCAGAAATTATTGCAGTTTCTCCTTCACATAGAGCTATATCTCCAGTAACTGAAACAGTTGAACCTTGTGCTAAAAAGAGAGTTGTAGTAGCACTCGCTTCACATTCTTCATCTGGATCATTGCTTATATATAGTGCTGTGATTTCACAATCTTCGTCTGTATGCGGAGCATTGAAAGAAAAATCAAATGGATTATCAAAAGGTGCATCAAAAGTAAACTGTTCACCAAAACAATTCTCTACAATAATTTGACCGTTATCGGGAAGATTGTTCACCGTTAAGCTTCCTTCTATTGCGTACTCTAAAGGTTCCGTGGTCGTTATACATTCTGTAATTTCGGCGTTAACTCCAATAATACACTGAAGACATTCTTCAACATTAACGATAAAGGTGTAATTATTTAAACCGTATATGGGGCAAGCGTCATCTTGTACCAAAAAAGTAATATTTTTAAGTCCACTTTCCATACCACTGTTAAGACAAATGGTAGCAGTTACTGGATTTGTACCAACATATTCAACAGTTGATCCAGGAAATATATTTTCGATATTCGATATAACTGTGAGCTCATCGTCTGGATCGTTATCTTCAAATAATAAGTCGAAACAGACGTCTTGATTTGGACAAAGACTTATCTGATTTGGATTATCTTGAGTAGCATCTCCTTGAATATTAGAAGCTCCTCCGCTACCAGCAATTGGCGCTTCATTGTCACATTGTATGACATTTGCTTGAAAATCAAACTCTGTTACACTCAGTAAATTACCATCATCATCTCTTTCTTCTATGCGGATTACAATGACATAATTTCCTATTTGCGTTGGTGTGTATTGAACAACACCTGTTGTTTCATCAATTGTTAGACCCGGTATAG